>DAOPKR010000009.1:59187-60322 GCA_035391305.1 Draconibacterium sp. | reverse complement strand
CAGGATATTATTCTCAGCAGGGTAGAAACCGAAGTTGAAGACAGTTTGCTGCAAATTGTCATCGATGAAGATAAATGCGACGATTGCCAGATTACTGATCCATATACTTGCATCGCCAGTGTGATTATTCCCCATTGGCAGGGTAGGTTTGATAATATGGATTTCAGGCGCTTTTTCGAAAAGCAACTCAGACTCGAAAGCCCTGCCCATGTTTTTCTTGTAATCTGCTGGATTAGCTGCGAACAGATGACTGAATTTGAAAAAAAATACAAAGCCTGGCTTATTGAAAATGCCAAAAAAGAAAAAGATTTTGGCTTGTTGTCGGCCCGGCTCAACGAACTGATCAGCATTCGGAACGAAATCCGAAACGTCTATCCAACCGGAACTCTTCATGATTGCGAAGAGGATGAAACGCTTGAAAATGCAATTATACTTGATAACTCGGCTTTAGGAAATGCTTAAAATAAAATACAATGACTGATATTCTAAATACCTACCCGGTTTTTGAACGCAACCAGGTACTCACAAGTACCCAACTCAACAACATGGTAAATTACCTCGACCAGCAAAACAGGCTGACACGGGCCAGATTGATTGGGATGGGCATAGTTTGTGGTTTGGAGATTGATTTCAACAAGAGTGAAAATACGATCATTATTTCAAAAGGTACCGGAATTACTTCCGAAGGTTACCTGATAAATATTGGTGATTGTGTTACAGTAAAATACCGGCCTTATAATTTGCCTCCCGGAACCATTTACGAACCTTTTGTCGGGGCAGATAACAAGCAGGATATCACTTTATTCGAACTGTTAACAGAAACTGCAAAAGTTGGGGCTGAAGACAAATTGCTTGATGATGAAGCATTTCTTGCCGACAAAATTGTACTGCTTTTTATCGAAAGCTTTAACAAGGATTTGAAATCGTGCCTCGGAAAAGGCTGCGATGAACTGGGAAAAGAACGGATTTTAACACTTCGTAAATTGCTTATCAGTAAAACTGATCTGCAGAAAGTTTGGAACAGAACAAACACTGGTAAACTTGACGCAGTTTTTCCCGAAAAATTCAATTTGCCAACTGTGAATATGCAACGGGTTTTGTTCAATCCAAACAGTCCGAATTCAAAAGATTACAA
>DAOPKR010000009.1:44853-59087 GCA_035391305.1 Draconibacterium sp. | reverse complement strand
TTTCAGGATTTGATTCTGGCTTATAACGAATTCAAAAATGCTGCATTCGATTTAATGTCAGAATGCAGTGCCGATATGACAAGGTTTCCGAAACATTTGATGCTGGGCGAGGCAATTCCGCTGCCCGCAACACTTTGTCAAAATTCAGAATACAGGCATTATTTTGTTCAACCGCCAATTTACAACCTGCAAAAACTGCTTATCCAGCGCACTGTTTCGTTACACAACCGTATGGTTTTAATGCTCGAAAGTTTTGATATTAAACGCATTAATACGATAAATGTAGTTGAATTGAAAGCCTTTCCAATTCGGATAACACCAAGTCTCGAAAAAACTACTCCGTTGAGTTTACGTTCAATTCCGTGGTATTATGATTTGAAAAAGAAAAGCAGTTACGCTGCACTCGGAACATTAAAAAAATACTGGAGTTTCGATATCAGCCGGAAATGTACCGATGAAAAAGAAGGTTTGATCCTGAATTATGAAGATCAGCTGGCTGATCAATCGGTTGCAAAATACAAATTGGGCACACCACTTTATTATGATATTCAGGATTATTCATTTTTGCGCATAGAAGGGCAAACAGGTGTTGACGTAAATCTTGCCATAAAAAGGCTGAAAGGATTGAAAACGCAGTTTGATCTTGCGTTCGACTTAATTTCTTTACAACTTGATCCAAATTTAGGGGCGGTTTCAATTGATTACAAATGCGGTTTCGAAGATATTCAGGAAGAGTATCAGATGCTGAAACTTAGCTTCTGCAGGTTTGCCACTGATATTCGCGAATTGCATAAATTCATTAACGAGAATCAGGAAACACTTTTTGACGAGGACAATGAAAATTCAGAAGACATAAAAAAATACCTCGAAAAATTAAACGTGATTGTTGAGCAGATAGAAGCCGTTTGCAAGTCTTTAAGCACATGCATCAATAATTTCGATTTTCCGGGTTTCCAGGAAAAATACAAATCAGTTCTTGAACAGATTATCGATTTTGTGTTGATTGATCTTGAGTTACTGCAAAAAATTAATATCGGTAAAGAGGATGCAAAAGAACAAATACCATTGATAAATGGAATTATTCAGCGGCTTTCGCCACTTGCAAACAAATTTATCGATCTGCTTTTCTATAACCGTTTTTTGAGATTGTACTATTCGTTTAAACGAAGAGAGTTTTACCTGAAAAAACAAATCGACACATTTTCGACATATATTTCCAAAAATCCCGGAATTGATCATCAGGCCGGTGTTCCCAAAGGCGGCACTTTTATTTTGGTTTATATTAACGACGCGAAAAACACGGTGATTGCCGATTTCAATTTGCCTTATCTGTGCTGCAGCAAAACAAGTTGTATTCCAATGTGCGATGACGCAGGCGGTTTTATTTTTGAAATGAAACCTTTCGCAAGGCCGGATTATGCAGTTACTTTGGTTGATAATCCGGTTGAGATTGACGTGTTGCGAAATGATTCGCAAATTTTCGGTGCTGAGCTTTCAGTTAAATCGGATGAAGTTTCGCAGTTTGGCGGCACTATCAAACAAAATTCAGAAATCGGTCCGCTTGAATATACACCAAAGCAAGGCTTTACCGGAACAGATACTTTCTCCTATACACTGGTTGACAACAAAACAGGCAGCAGCGATATGGGTAAGGTAACAGTTGTTGTAAAATCACCCGAACAAAAAGGATGTTATACGGTAGAAATTCTGCAGTGCTGGGGGGACAAATCGGTAAGGGCAACTTTAAATGTCAGAGATATTAATGTGCCTGAAGGTGCAAATATTTTTGAATTGCTTTTGGAAAGCCTGCGCAAAACAGGTGGTTTTACCGAAGACGAAATTTTCTCAAATGTGCTTGAAGAGCCAGAAAGAAGGCGGGCACTTTTAAATTGTTTGGGAATTGCAAATAATGACAATACAACTTATGAGGAGTTAGGCCAGCTGATATTTGATTATCAGAAGTCGAATTGTGGCGTAGTTCAACCTGAAAAACAATGTTACACGATCGAAATTTTACAGTGCTGGGGTGATGAGGCTGTAAAAGATGTGTTGACACAGCGTGAAATTAGTGTTCCAACAGGGTCAAACATGTTTGAAGCTGTTTTATCTGATTTGCGCAAAACGCGTGGCTTTACAACCAGTGAAATAAGATTTAATGTTCTTGAAAGTGAAGAAAGAAGGCGCAGATTACTGGGTTGTATCGGAATTCAGGTTGGGCCAAATACTACTTATCAGGAAATGGAACAACTGATTCTCGATTATCAGAATAGTAATTGTGGAGTGGTTCAGCCGGCAACCGAATGTTACTCAGTCGAAATATTGAGCTGCTGGGGTGATGAAGCGGTTAAACAAACTATTGAACGCAGACAATTGTCCATTCCTGCCGGAGGAAATATGTTTGAAGTTCTTCTGGCAGATTTGCGCAGAACACGTGGTTTTACTGATGCTGAAATCAGGACAAATGTTCTGGAAAGTCCGGACAGAAGACGCAACCTGTTAAAATGTCTGGGGATTTCGGTTGACGAAACAACGCCATACGAACAGTTGGGACAATTAATTATTAATTACCAGTTACAAAATTGCGGGGCGGCTGTTGCACGACCGTCAGCAACTGTAGAGTTGGGTTTGCTGCCGGCCAGCGAATTGGTTAAAGTTTTGGAATCCCGCGGCAAAACTGTGGCTTCAACCGAATCAAGGGAAACACTTGAAGCCGAAATAGCTTCATCGGGCGGAAATGTTTTAAACGAAACTGAACTGATGGCTGTTTCCCGCGATTCGCTTACTAAAATTTTGAACAACAGGAATATAACGCACACAACAAGTGAAAACAAAACACAGTTGATAAAGAAATTGCTGGGGTAGTAGGTGATTCCTGAAACTTGATGCAGGAAACCTGATTGTGGAATATTTTCCTTGGAACTTTGAATTTTGAACTTGAAACTCAATACAGTGAATGAACAAAAACATATTATCAACCGGCAGGTTCTGGAACTTACAATTCCTGAACGTGGCGTTGCTCAGTCTGTTCAAAACAAAAGTTCGGAGATTGTAAAATATAAACTGCAACCGGCTTTGGATAAATTGTTTTCAAAACTTACAACTGCTGATGAAATTATTCGGATCGATAAACTTGTTGTTGATTTGGGAACCGTTTCGGTAAATGAACTTGAAAATGTTTTGGTAGAAAGAAGTTTAAAGGAAATCAGCGATAAAATTAACCGGCTTAAAATTTCAGGTTTAATAAAAACAGGGATAAAATCTGTAAACGGGCATTCTGCCGGGGTAAACGAAAAGTTTACAAGCACTTCGAAATCAAAGGATTTGTTAGATCAGTTTGTCTATTTTCTTCAGTTTGGCCGATTTCCGTGGTGGCAAAAATCTGATAAAAGTTCGGCAAATACAGATAAAACTCAATTACAAGAAATTTTTGACGAAATACTAAAATCTGAAGTTGCGGTTTTAAAAAGCGTAATACTTCCGTTACTGGGTGACCCATTAGTGAGGAAACGCCTTGTTTTTCAATTTAACCAAACACAGCTCAGCGCACTTCTGAAAAAGTTGGACAATAAATTATTTGAAACTTACTTTTCAGTATTTCAGGTTTTACGTTCTGGAGTAAAATCAACTCAAAATAAAAAGGCGTTAACCGAAAGTTTTTACAAAATCATTTTACAAAACTTCTCATCAGACCGGAAGTTGGATAAAAATGATTTAAAAATTGAGTTTATAAAAGACGTTTTAGGCATTTTCTTAACCAAATATTCAATAAAAGAAAATGAAACTTTGCTGATTGAAATATTGCAAAACCTTGAAAACCGTCAAAGTAAAAATTCTTCTGAAGAGTGGGATTTAGCAATTGCAACTGTTGTTCAGGTTGCTTTAAAAATGCAAACTCAGAATCAAGAATTACATAAAATTATTCAGGATATTCTTTTAAAAGAAGGTTTAAAAGTTAAAGGCCTGGTTGAAAAGCACCTCAAAATATCATTAAATGAAAATGGCAAAAATAGTAGTGCTGGCAAAATTGAATCAGAAAAAAATGTAAATGACTTTTTTGTTGAAGATATTAAGAAATCAACAATTGAAAATCGTGAAAAACCATTTTTCCCGTTTCCGCCAAAACCAACTGACGATGCTGAAGGAATTGTTGTTTCAAATGCCGGTCTTGTATTGATACACCCGTTTCTCAGGTATTTTTTTGATGGATTGGGTTTGCTGGACAAAGAACTTCACTTTAAAAGTCAAACAGATGTTTTTAAGGCAATTCATCTTTTACAGTTTGTCGCAACAGCGCAAAATTCATCGTCTGAAGCCGATTTGCCGTTAAATAAGATTTTATGCGGACTTGACATTAAACAACCGGTTCCAAATGTTTTACAACTTTCAAAAATAGAAAAAGAAGAGTGCCTTAATCTGATAATAACTGTTTTGGAAAGGTGGGATGCACTGAGAACCAGAAACCCGGCAGCACTGCGCGATACTTATTTGCAGCGCGAAGGAATCCTGAAACAATCCGGACAGTCGTGGAATTTAACAATCGAAAGGAACAGTTTTGACGTAATGCTCGAAAAGCTGCCCTGGTCAATTAGTCTAATAAAATTGCCCTGGCTGACACAAATACTTTATGTTGAATGGTAGATAAAACAAAAATAGCATCAAACGCAGCCGATATCGAACGGGAAATTGCCTGGTTCAGGGAGATACTGAAAACACGCTCGTTGCTGAATGCAAAAAAGGAAGTGAAATATGGAAGTGTTTACGACATTCCGCCTCCGCATTTTAATGGCAGCACTTCAGCATTTGCAACTTTTATAAAAAAACATGAGCTTGATTTTGAAGAACGATTTTTACTCGCCCTGGCTTTGGTGCCGCATGTAAAACCCGAATTGCTTGATATGTTTCTTGTAAAAAACGAAACAACGCAACAAATTTATACCGAATTTGGTGGTAAACATGGTAAAAACCACACAGGTTTTTTACCAACCGGCGAAACAGCAATGTTTATTCTGACTGGAAACGATCTTGAAAAAAGATTTTCATTACAGCGTTGTTTCGATGGGTTTCATAAATTCAGCAAAGAAAGTATTTTAAGCATCGAAGAAATTGAAAAAAATGAGCCAATGTTAAGTGGCGCTTTAACAATTTCGCAGGAAGTACTTGATTTATTTACAACAGGAGAAGCACGCAAACCTAATTTCAGCCCTGAATTTCCGGCGAAATTGCTTTCCACAAAAATGGAGTGGGAAGATTTGGTTTTGAATAGTCATGTTGTGGTTCAGCTAAAAGAAATTGAAACCTGGATTACTCATCATCACACTTTGATGAAAGATTGGGGAATGGAGAAAATCCTGAAACCGGGTTACAAGTCGCTTTTTCACGGGCCACCCGGAACAGGGAAAACAACAACTGCTGCGCTTCTGGGGAAAAAAGCAAAAAGGGATGTTTATCGTATCGATTTATCGCAAATGGTTTCGAAATACATTGGTGAAACTGAAAAAAACCTGGCAAAAGTTTTTGACCGCGCCGAAAGTAAAGAGTGGATTTTGTTTTTTGATGAAGCCGATGCACTTTTCGGGAAGCGCACAAGTACACAGGATTCTCACGACAGGTATGCCAACCAGCAGGTTTCGTACCTGTTGCAGCGCATTGAAGATTTTGACGGATTGGTAATTTTGGCAACCAACCTCAAGGGAAATATTGATGAAGCTTTTATGCGCCGCTTTCAGTCGATAATACAATTTCCAATGCCAAATACCGATGAACGCTATAAAATCTGGATAAATGGATTTTCGGAATCTGTTGAACTGGACAAATCCATCGACCTGAATGAAATTGCGAAAAAATATGAAATTTCAGGCGGCGCAATCACAAATATCATTCAACATTGCTCACTTCGCGCGCTAGGCCGCGATAGTAACCTCATCAACCAAAATGATATTATTGAAGGTATCAGAAGAGAATTTCACAAAAACAGAAGGACACTTTAAAAATTACAGTCATGTTCAGCTATCAGACAAAACAAAAAGAGAGAACCCGGGCAATTGTACAACCCAAATTGAAAATTGGCCAACCCGGCGACAAATATGAACAGGAAGCTGATGCGGTTGCTGACAGGGTTATGAAAATGCACCAAAGTGAAACTATGCAAATGCAGCCCGTTGAAGAGGAAGAAGAAGTTATGCAGCCAAAATTAAGGATGCAGCCGATTGAGGAAGAAGAGGAGCCCATACAAATGAAATGTGCTGAATGTGAAAAAGAAGAGGAAATGTTACAGCCGAAATCTGATACGGGAAGTGTTGCTAAACCATCAATTGAGAAACAGATTCATTCCTCAAAAGGAAGCGGCACTAATCTCCCCGAATCCACCAATCAATTTATGAGCAGTGCAATGGGGGCTGATTTTAGCGGGGTTAAAATACATACAGGTTCAAATGCAGTTCAAATGAACAGCCAATTACAGGCCCGGGCGTTTACCTACGGAAACAATATTTATTTCAACAGTGGTGAATACAGACCGGAAAGCTCGACAGGTAAAAGTTTGCTTGCGCACGAACTGACACATGTTGTGCAACAAGGTTCAGCAAATAAAATTAATGCGGGAAGTTCAATTCATAAAAAACTTAAGCTTCAAAGAAAATATCAGTTTACTGAAAAAAATAAAATTCAACGAAGAGGCTTGAATAATTCAGAAGATGAGGAAATCCAAATGAAACCTCTTTCTGTGCAAAATAAAGGAGAAAATGTGATTCAAAGAGACCTTGCAACTCCTCCGCCTGCGGTTGCTGCTGCAGCACAACCCGATTTAACTGATGCACAGATTCAGGAAGCAATCCGTTTTAACAGGAATAGATATAACACAGTCAGCACCCGCTTAATTCAAAATATCTTGGGTGGCCCGGTAACAGGTAGCTGGACAGAAGACAATATAGTTGTAATTGCAGCTACCCAGGAACAATATGGATTAACAAAGGATGGAAAAGTTGGAGCCAATACTTTTAGGTTTATTGATACAGAAATATCCAATGAAGGACAACCAAAAACCAACGCAAATTGTTTGGTTTCATTCCACATTGACAGAGACAGGGAAAATATTGTACCACGTAACAATGGAGCTCGAATGACAAGACATTTTACGATGAATGCCCAGTTCCCGGCTTATTGCGACTGTTCGGATTTTGAATACAGACAATTTATCCGCGGGCATTTTAATCATGAACGGGCAGGCGTTGTAACTGATGAGGGCGATTGGTTTGCCAATCTTCCGGCCGGAAGGATAAATGCAGCCTGGCAGGAAGATGGTCACACGGGAGTTCCGTCAATCAACTTCGGTTACAGAAACAGGGCTGCAAGTCCTGACGATTTATACCTTAACGATGCTGGCGCTCAGGACAGGGCAGATGGTTGTATTTACAGGGGAGATGACACACCGGGTGGAAATTATGGAGGATGGAATGAACCAAATCCAACAACCGGCGATACTCTGGATATTCTTGTTGAATTTCGGGGCGAAATTCAAAGAAATGGCCGCGTAGTAAGAACAAAACAATGGACAGCTCTTCAAAGCAGGTTTACTCTGCCTGCTTAAATTGGAGTTGCTGCTTAAAATGATTTTAAATATTCTCAACTAATAAAAATTGAATGGAAGCTGAAAATGTAAAATGGCAATGGGATGAAACAAAATTGGATAACACTGCCATTTATTGCGGTTCACAATTAAATTATGTATTTGATGAAGTGGTAAATACAGGGAGGCTCCAACTTTCTGATGTGTCAGGAAATGTGAATATTATTTGGGAAGGTAAAAATGTATATGCCGACACAGCTTTTTTACTAATTGATGAGAACGTGCTTTTTGCCGCTGTTTATTCTCAAAGCTCAACAGGGTGCAAAATCCTGGCCTTAAATTTATCTTCGAACCAAATCTTGTGGGAGAATCAACTGCTTGGTTTGGGTTCTGTTGGGCACAGCAGATACAGAAATAAGGTGCAAATGATTTTAACAGACAATAAACTTGTTGTGTTTGGCCAGGAATTGGGAGGTAAATATATTGAGGTTCGCAACCCTGCAAGTGGTGATTTAATTTTAAACCGTAAAATTTGAATGGTTTCTTTATGTTAAAATCATTTTCAAATTAAAGTTTATCAAAATGTGATAATAACTGAAAGCAGGAGCCGAATTATACTTAATGCATGAATTAACACAAATACCACTTAAAAGTAATAATTCAAAAGAAGAAACTTCCCTTGAAAAGAAACTTCCTGTTCACGAATCCGAAAGTAAGCAGCTCGGTAATACGGGGCTAAATATTAAAATAAAAGATCGCAATCCGGCTGAGCACATGACTCCCAAATATGATCCTCAATTTCAGGTAGCAATACCAAAATCATCACAGGGAACTATACAAATGATGCCTAAAATTGTGGCGGAATCGGCTCATGAAAAAGAAGAAAATGCTGAAAGTGATGATTCTGAAATTCAATTGGCTGAATCTTCAACAAAAGACTTTGTTATGGGAGGTGCTGATGACAACAATCCTGATAAGAACAAATCTACAAACATTCAACCAAAATTAAAGATAGGTAAGCCAGGCGATAAATTTGAAAAAGAAGCAGATACAGTAGCAAACCGGGTGATGAATATGAAGGAAGACAACACTTTAAATATGAGTACTGGTTTTAGTGCTATTCAAATAAATATGAAGTGTAGTGAATGTCAGGAGGAGGAAGAGGAAATACAAATGCAACCACTTAATAACAGGGCTGTTGAACCCCTGTTCCAATCGGAAGAAGAGGAGGAACTAATTCAAAAGAAAACCGCTGAAAATACCCAAAAGCATTCTGTCACTGATCTAAATCAAAACCTTAACAATACAAAAGGAAATGGAAAAACTTTATCGGCCGAAATCACTGAAAAATTTGGAACTAAAATAGGGGCTGATTTTTCCAATGTAAATATTCATACCGATTCCAATGCAGTAAAGATGAACAGGCAACTCGGTGCACGCGCCTTTACTCATGGCAACGATATTTATTTTAATCAAGGCCAGTTTAATCCTCAATCCTATCAGGGTGCTCATTTGTTAGCTCATGAATTAACCCACACTGTGCAGCAGGGTGCAGTACAACGTATTCAGAAAAAGGAAAACCAACCGGAAATTAGCAATAATGCTAAGGTTGATGTTTTGCAGCGTACATGTGATGCTTCGCAGATTACTGAAGGTTTGGATATGGAAAATCTTAACGAGGTTGATCGGCGGGTTATTGAACGAAGGATTAGGGAATGTGCAGCTTCAGATGTAGCTAATTTGCAAAATGTAATTGCCGGATTACCTGATAACCCTTTGGATGCAACACAAGTTAGGGATGACTTAAAAGAACAGTTTAGGATTGTTTTGGCATCACTCAGGGAAGGCATCCAGGCAATTGAACATCATGAAGATGAACCAAACAGAAGGATAAGGCGGGCACATCTTGAAAATGTTCTAAACTTAATGACCTCCAACAAACTTATATCATACCATATTATTGCAATGATGAATATGCCTGCAATGGTTGAAAGAGTTGCACATATTTCAGATACAACAGTTACTCTGGATGCAGAAAATTTGCAGTCACTCGCAAATGTCGACCGTTCGGTTAGTCAGAATCCCGAACGCTTTATACTTTCAAAACAGGTTACAGCCTATTATAATTTAATAAATGTTCAGCGTCCTGATTTTGGAGATTCCGCTTTTCAAGGTACGGGTAGCGAAGCAGATTTAACAGTTAATGCGCCATCTTTAGGTGCTGAAATTATTGGCCCAAACAAGCAGGTACGAAATTCGACCGGAACCTATACCATGAGGCTCGATTACTCTGTTGCTGGCCGGGATTTACTTTCGCAGGTAGTGGAAGCAATGAATTGGGTTAATTACAGATGGGAGGTTTATGATATTACAACATTATTCCAGCGCCGAATTGATGAACAAGTTGCGCGATTAAGGGCACGCGAAGCGGAAGAAACACCGGTTCCTACTGGTCCTTCAGCAGCAGATGTTGAATTGGATGCCATGCGCAATCAAGCTGTATCCGATGCAAATGAATCGGGGCGTATGGATGCCGCGGAACGTCGTTGGGAACGATACGTTGATAATCAAATAGAAGATTTTGAAAATAACCTTTCCGACCTGGCCAATCCGGATGCTGCTTCCGATGGTTCATTAATTGATACCATCAGCACCTCACTTATTGCAGAGTTTAACCTTGCTACAACTGGTTTGGCTGCAACTTTTGGTGCACTGGCAGAATTGATTAATACCTTTTCCGATTTATTGGGTGGATCTTTTAACGAAAAGGAGATTCCATTTCCCAATCGTGATGGATGGTTTCTGATACGTTGTATAGCACAGCCAAATCCTCGTGGTGAAGGCGAAACTGCATTGGTGCGTCCGGCCAGTGTTGCAACAAAAATTGTAAGTGTACGCGAAATAAGAGCTTTCACTGAACAGGAACTTGCTGATATCGATGCAAATTTGGAAGCAAGACGTTTAGAAATAGAAACCAACCTGCTTTTTGTAACCGACCCACATGAACGTGAGATTTTGGAAGCTGAAATGGCAGCCGTTGTAACTGAGCAAACGGGTAGCAGTGTTCAAATCCTTGAATCGCGTATTGCACAACTGAATGATTTAAAATCACGTATTACCGATCCTGCCCGAATACGGGATATTGATGATCAGTTGGAAAAATTGCAGGATCAACTTGATCGGGCAAATGATTTAGGGGTAGGCGACATGATCGATTCCACGATTGTTCGTCCACGTGCTGTTTTTGTCAGCGAAGAAACTTCTCAAACCTACCCGCTTTTATTTCAGCTGGGGCAGGTTTCGGGTTCAGAAATTCGATACCGTTTATTGGACGTGGGCAACCCCGATGGCGGACAATGGCATGGACAAGGCGCTACAATTACTGAAGCCGTGCACCGCGCATTTGTCCAGTTTTCCCGCGAAAGCCCGTATGGTGAAGGGCATCTTACTGTACAATTGTCTGGAAATGCACCTTTTACGTTGCAGCAAACCGGTTATGAATGTGATGTAAGAGGTGGTGCCCAGGCATTGCGTCGGTTAGAACAGTTGGTTACTGTACTTACAATTTTAGGTTTAATGGCTGTACCTGGTGCCGGACCTGCCGCCGCAGCTATTGGTGCAGGTATTGCGGCAGCGCGAATTATTGGCCGCATACAAAACCAAACTTTCAGGTGGGATACAGCAGCCGTTACTGATGTGTTATCGATACTGGGAGCTGCCGCCAGCGGAGCTGCCGCAGTTGGCCGAATGAGGGTGGTTCGCACTGCCCGTTTATTTGCTGTTGTTGCGGATGATGCGGATGTAATAAGGCTTATTTCGGCAATGAACCGCACTGCAAGTCGTTTGGAACTGATAGATGAATTTTTAAACTGGGGCGGTTACATGTGGGGAAATGCAGTTCTTTTAGGCGAGCTGGCAGAAATTCAGGCACTCGAAATACGCGGGCCTGGAAATGGTGGTATTAGCAATGCCGAAGCCAGAAGGAGACGGGCAAGCCGGATTGCCGGAGCTATACGTGATGGTGGTTTTCAGTTTGCAGGTTTTCGCCCCTCAGAAACTGCACGGAGAATTAACGATAGTTTTGGCCCGGGGCATCCTGGTTCAACTGAAGGTGGTTCGGTTCCACACGATGATACAGCTCCACGCACCGACTCTCCTCCAATAATACCAGAACCACCAGCCCGTTCATCTGAATCAGTACCAGAAGGCACCCCTGAAAGGATTCCTGACACTGAACGATTGCCCGACGCTGAAAGGGTGCCTGAAAGTACGACAGGTGTTCCCACCCAACCTTCAACCGGGCCAACTATTGCAGAAAGGCAAGTACAAATTGATCGTCTTACAGCTTCAATTGGCGAAATACCACCCGGATTACATGATTTATTGATGTTCGACCATAATTTGTTGCAAAGGTCGCTGGAAGATCCTTCAATAATTACTGCCGCTAATAAACATGCCTGGAATGAAATAGGTATGCTTGGGGGAATGAGACCCGAAACCTACGATGTGTTGTTGCACAACGATGGGTTGCGACAGGCCTTAATAGACAATCCACGGGCAGCTGAAGCACTGAGACATTGTGCATCGCCGTGTTTTCCGCCTAATGCATCTGCCGATGATGTGCTGGCGTTGCAGCAATTACTTACCGAACGCGCTTTAGCAGGGTTGGAAACCAACATGAATGCCTTAAACGAATTCCTATACGAACATAGAAGTGCAGGCGATTTAGGCGATGTAATCCGAATGCTGAGAACCGATTTCGAAGGCACCATACAACAAACTGGTGCTGCATCACAATTGATTTTGCCTGAGAGCTGGGCAGAAGGGAGTGATGCTCGTCCAAGCAGACTAACTTCGGTTCTCAGTTATTTCCAAACAATGGAAATTCCAAAAGGATTAATCAATTCAATCCTTGAAAACATACACAGGTTACCAGAAGCAGAACAACGTGCAATTATCAACGACGAACTTAACTTTTTACTGTCAAGAAGAGCGGCTGGAGAATACAGCCTGACTGCCGACCGCTTACTTTACGGGCTTTCTGATCCAGCAACTTTTGCCATGTCAAGGTTTTTGCTGGAAAGATTCAGGAATCAGGCTGGTTTAGTAGATGTTATATTAGGGCGAACCAGCATGGAATCTTTTCAACATTTACGTGATGGTTCAAGCGCAATGGAACCCCGTGAACTAATTCAAAGAATGGCTTCCTTGTTAAGCCGGATACAATCCGATAATCCGTCAGACATTCTGCACCTTATCGAACGGGCTGGTTATCCTGCTCCGGAAGAAGGATCGACCAATCCCGATATTGATCGCTTAATTGATTTGTTAAATCGCAATGGTTCCGAAACTCCACTTACACCCGCTGAAGCGTGGGCAGTAGTTGAACATGCAAATGCTGCAAGAGAGGCTGTTGCAGGTGGCGATTTAAACTTGCCGTTTAGTGCTGATGCTGTACGCGGAGATACTTCCCGCACGAGCCTTGGAAGTAAATTACGCCATCATATCGATCAAATCATTATGCAGTCGGATGCCCTTCCCCAAATATTCAACCAAATATTGGGCGGTGAAACTGGTACTGTGGTTGATAGTGTTAGATTTGGAGAAGTTTCTGAAGTTATCAGGGCTCAAATTGAACGGTTAATTCGAATTGATTTGGCCGACCAATTTGAGCACCCGTTAACCGACAGACAGGTGCAGGCAATGGTGAATTCTATTTGGAGGCCTAAACGTGGAGTACTTTTTGAACGTGTTCATGATTTTGCCCTGCGACGTTTGCATGGCGAAAACAATGTTTGGAGACAAGCAGGAGTTTCAACACAAACAGGAACGGGTACGGCTGCCAGATCTGTTCCAACTGTTGTTGATAATATCGTACTCATTCGGGAGGGTAATGTTTTACGCGTTTTATTTTTTGAGTACAAAGCTGGAGGAGGAACCGAGGAACCGGGACAAAGTGCCTTACGTGAGCACATTACCAGTGGCGGTGGTTTAGATGGAATAGCATTTGACACGCCCCGTTCACGCGAAGTTTTTGAACGTATTGAGGCTGCCAGACAGGATGGTGCTACTATTCAGTTGGAACATATTCCTGTTAATGAAGAAGGATAATATAATTTAGTAAAAATGGGATACACATTTGGAGTTATAGTTTTTAGCCGCAACTTAAGCAAGGAGGAAGAAACCTTGGCGTCGATATTTGTGCCTGAAAATAATGTTCAAGCGAAATCAATTCACAATGCGATTCATGTTTTCGATGACACATTTACAAGCATTGCCATAGGTTATTTTAAAAATTGTACAATATTGGTTAATTCAGATATTCCCAACGATTTTAGCCGTGATTTCGATTTTATTGATATTTCACCAGCATTTAAAGATTTAGAAAGTCTTTCTAAAACCCTTGACATATTTTGTGTTCATATGCATTCAACGTCAGGTATTTATGGGCATGCACTTTTTACGAATGGAAAACGTTGTGAAGCTGTTTATAAAAGTGAAGACGAGTGGGAAACTGTATTTGATTGCACAAACGAAAAAATTAATCAGGAAACCTATAATGCTGATTACCTTTTTCAGCGCCTAAACCAATTTGTGGGCGACGACTTTTATCGCTTGATGACCGATGATAATCTGAGGTTTACTGTTTATAAATTTGGAAAATAAGGTG
>DAOPKR010000009.1:22366-44753 GCA_035391305.1 Draconibacterium sp. | reverse complement strand
ATGAATGTGGCTTGTTTGACACAACAATCGGGATTTTACTTCCACACCAGAGACGCTTTCAATTTTTTTCAAAGATCATTTTATTTCAAATATCCGGCAAACGATTATTGATATTGCCAACGGTAATTTATGTCCTCCCGGACAGAATGATCCTTGTGCAACTGTTAGGAATAGTTATCCATGATATAATTTATTTTTAATTCAGAATTAATAAATAACATAATTGAAAAGGACAGATTGGCGCTTTTAAAATTTGAATATTTTAAGTAGAAAGCAAATGTGCGTATTCTAAATGTATTAATTTAGAATCAATCAACTGTTGTTAAATTGTTTAGTGTGTAATATTTTAGTATTTTTGAATGCGCTAATAAATCAGATTTCAACAATCTTAACTCTTTTGGTAATGAATTATCAATTTACCATTAACACTTTGGTTCATATTTTAACGGCATTCGCCGCTTATTTTACCATTGCATTACTTTGGAAATTTAGGAAACTTAACGAGGTAAGGTATCTGATTTATTTGGAATTTTTTGTGGCATTGCGGGCCATTACTTATGCGCTTGAGTTTGCCAGCCCTACCTTGGAATCGAAAATATTTTGGTCACAATTTTCATATTTGGGAATTGCATTTCTGCCAGTTTGTTATTTCCTTTTTACAAATGCCTTTAATCAGCAAAGAAATATCACGCCAAAAGTTGTTGCAATGTTGGCTGTGGTTCCGATAATTACGATTTTGCTCGTATTTACCAACGAGAAGCACCTTTTAATTTGGCCTTCAGTTACACTCGATCCAAATACCAATATCGCTATTTATAAACATGGGATTGGCTTTTGGGCGTTTTATTTTTATACTGAAACGCTGTTGTTTTTAGGGTTGTATTTTTTAATAACCTCGATATTTAAACATTCAAATTATTATAAATCACAGATTTGGTTTTTGTTGCTGGCTTCAATAATTCCAATTGTTGGAAGTATATTGTATGTTTCCGGTTCAAATCCAATTCAAGGTTTCGACTGGACCCCGGTTTCATTTGTTTTTACCGGATTAATTATTGTGTTGGGCATTTTCCGATTCCGAATGTTTAATATTGTTCCACTTGCCAGAACCCGGCTTTTTGAAATGTTAAACGACGGAGTTGTTGTAGTAAACGCCGATGGATTTATTGAAGATTGCAATTCAGCGATTTACGTAATATTTAACTGGCAAAATAATTCTATCATTCGCGAACCATTTGAAAGTGTTTTTAGGAAACATAATAAACTTATTGAAGGTTTGTCCGGCAAAAAGGCGTTAATTCAACTGGAAGTTGAAGATGCCAACCAAAAAAAATATTATCATGTAAAAATTTCTCCAATATATCACGATAAAAAATTAACTGGTCATATTTTGCTTTTTCATGATATAACCTCGATGGTTAATGCCGATGAAGAGCTCAAAAACACAAACAAAAAATTACTTTTTGAAATTGAAAAAAGAGAAAAACTGATTGAAGACCTGGATGCTTTTGCACATACAGTTGCACATGATTTAAGAAGTTCGTTAAGTTCCATTTTTTCGGCAAGCGAGATAATGGAAGAAATAATAAAAATAAACGACAAAAATCTTTTATGCGAACTTTCAAATTTAATCAATCATTCTGCAAATAAATCAATTCAAATCACGCACGAACTGTTATTGCTGGCCACTACCGACAAAACAGATGTTGATTTGAAACCATTGGATATGTCTAAAATTTTTGCTGAAGCTAAAAGCCAGAATGCAGATTTAATTCGGAATTCGAAAGCACAAATTACCGAACCCCGCGAATGGCCGCAGGCAATTGGTTACGCTCCTTGGATTGAAGAAGTGTGGTCGAATTACATCAGTAATGCCATAAAATATGGAGGAACTCCGCCAATTATTGAAGTCGGTTCAGAAATACTTGTTAACGGCAACATTATGTTCTGTATAAAAGATAACGGCAAAGGACTTTCAGAGGATGAGCAGAAAAAATTGTTCAATAATTTTGTAAGGCTCAATCCGCAAAAGGCTGATGGATATGGCCTGGGACTTTCTATTGTAAAGAAAATAATTGAAAAACTCAATGGTTCAGTTGGTGTGGAAAGTTTCAGAAATGGCTCGAAATTCTATTTTATTTTGCCTTCGGTGCAGCAAACACAAACTACGCTTAACAAACTAACGCAAAGCTCAAGTTTTATTGTCAATTAGAATAATGCGATATTTCACATTTCTGCCCTAAAACTTTTCAAATTTCTCAATTACCCTAATAAGTATAAGAAACAAATGCCACCCGTTTTGATTCGGGATTCCACGAGGGAACATTAATTGTACCCTGACCGCCATATAAAAATGCGGCTACCTTAATTTCGCCACCGTCAACCGGCATTAGGCGTAACATAATCCGCTGGTTATGTGGGTGCGAAGTTGCCGGTACTTCAGGCGGATATGATATAATAATCATTTGCTTTCCATCGGGCGAAGGGTGTGCAAACCAATTCTGATAATTGTCGAATGTAATCTGTTCCTGTTCTGTTCCATCGGTTTTCATTCTCCAAATCTGCATCATTCCGGTTCGGGTTGAGTTGAAATAAATATATTTTCCATCGGGCGAAAATTCCGGTCCGTCATCCAAACCTTCAGCAGTTGTAAGTCTGATTTCTTTGCCTCCCTTTGCAGGGATTTTATAAACGTCATAATTGCCATTCCGCTCAGCACAGTATGTTAGCCAATTACCGTCTGGCGACCAGCCATGCCAGTATGAAGGACCTTTTTCAGTAATGCGGGTTGGTGTGCCTCCTTCAACAGGAACTGTAAAAACTACAGAAGCATTTCCGTTTTCAACTGGTGCGCTGCTGCTGATTGCCAGCATTTTTCCATCGAAAGAAATCCCGTGGTCGTTGTTATTTGCTACTACATCGCCTGTATTTATTTCAGATATTTTCGAATCTTTCAAATTGAATTTATATAATTTACCTCCCGAGTTATAAATCAGGAATTTACCGTCACGCGACCAATTAGGTGCCTCAATATGTGTTTCAGTTTCATAAATAACTTCACGTATTCCGGTTTCAACGTTCAATATTTCCAGTCGGCTGGGCGAAAGGTTTTTATATCCGTCAGTTCCCTCAGCAGCCGGTTTTTCAATGCGTACATTCCAGAATTCTGCCTTTTCAACCACATCAACATTATGTGAACCGATAAACATTCCGGTTAAAACAGATTTCCCCATTTCCAATTTTACTTTGGCCACTTCTACCAATGGATTTCCGTTTTTTGAAATGCGGAAAATAAATTCATCTCCTTTTCTTTCCAATTGAACAAAATCGGGAATTTCCTTTTTTCCCGCCGCCTTTTCTAAAGTTTCAGCATCCGTTTTCTCGCGGTATTGCAATGAAGTCAATCCATCGCCATGAACCGCACCATCCATGTAAACAGCATTTTCGGCATTCGAATTTCTAATCATTAACCCAATTTTTCGGTGCGGATCGGTGCCTTCTCCAATAAATTTCAAATTGGCAGAAATAATAAAGTCCCCTTCCATTTCCTGCGAAACAAAATAAAATTCATCGCGCGCAAACCAAAGGTTATAACCCGCACCACCAAGTGTGAACTTTTGCATTTTTTCATCAAACTGAAAACTGCCTTTTAGTTTGGGATTTCCAATATCCTGACCTGAATACTTTTTAAACATTTGTTGTGCATTAATTGATAATGAAGTGATTATGATAATGGCGACAATTAGGTTGAAACGTTTCATAAGTTTAAGTTTTAATGTATTGTTTTGCGAATGTAACAAAATTGGATAATAAAACCCGTCGGGTTCCGCTACAACAGAAAATCGTATTAACCCTAATCTGAATTACAGCGATTCCCGTGCTATGTAATTTGTATGCAGAATATGAGCTACTTTTTGTTTGTTTTTTACAAATTCAGCCGTTAATTCACCCATGGCCTCAAAATTTGTTGAGATTACTGAAATTCCTCCGCCAACAATCTGTTTCATAGGTGTATCATTATATGAAATTACCCCAACTTCTTTCCCCAAAATCAATTGCCTGTTACGGCATGTTTTAATTATCTGAACCAAATCAGAGTCGCGGATTACGAAATATACCTGGCCAGGTTTTATTTCAGATTCAATTAACTGCTTGTCATTTCTGAACTGAATTTTATTCCTTTTGCAAAAACTCCGCACTGCGGATACTGTTTCAGGAGGGTGGGGCGTACTTTTTTCTTCATAAACCAAAACCAGTTCGTTATATTTTTTTAGCTGGTTGAGGCTTTCAGCAAGACAAAGTTCAACCGATTTCCCAAAGTCCTGCAATAAAAAGTTCAGCTTTTCATTATTGGGTTTTCCCATTCCCAGAATCAAAAGCTTGTTTGGGTCGATCTTGTCGAGAATAGGATCGATATTTTTGTGGTTGATATTCATTACAATGTACATACTGTAACGCCCCAAACTATTTTCAATTAACTGACGAAAAACTTCGGGATTGTAATGGTGAAATAGCAAATCAACTGAATAAGAATCGGGCAAATTTTGTCGGAAAGATTGGTACAACTGCTCTTTAAATGCACTAAAATCATCGAGCAACATAAAAACCTTGAATGATTCGCTTGCCACATAATATCCTTTTTGAGGCGCCGATTCGATAATATTACGCTGTTTTAGAATATTATAGGCCTTAAATACTGTGTCGCGCGAAAAGCCACTTTCGGAACTCAATTGATTTACTGAAGGTAACGCATCTCCAACTTTCAAATGTCCGTTGCTGATTGCTTCAGTAAATGAATGGACCAACTGTTGCAGTTTAGTTTGCCCTGCTGATTCGTCGATTTTGATTTGAAAATTTGACAATTCCTGCACTAACTTTGTTTTGTGTATTAATTATCTTAAGCACTTACTATTTTACGACAATGACAATAAAACACAAAGATTCACAATGAAATTAAAAAACAGCTTTTACCTCTTCCAAAGAAATACCAAAAACCTGCTGGCAAATGGCGTTTAACTCTTCTTCGGTACCCTCAAAATGAATTGTTGTTTGTTTGTAAATCGCTGTTTCATTTGGTTTTAATGCCAGGGCCTGCGATGAAGTTTCAAGTTCATAAAAGGGCCCCATTTGCGATCCATCTTCCAGCGGACCGTCATTGTATGAATTGATTGCATCACCTTTAAACGGAAATTCCTGTAATTCCCACGCCGAGTTTACATAATCGTTGATACCTTCAGGAACTTCACATTTTAAAACTGTTAATATTTTATTTGCTGCATCAAAACTTCCAATTACCGGCAAAGCGCGTTGCGGAGGAATACCAATTTTTCCGCGTTGTTTTCCGTCGCCTTTCAAATAAGCAATGCCATTTTTAACTACTAACCTGTCTGAAGGGATTTTCCCAAAATAATCGTCCTTAACTATGTAATCCGACTCTGCCTCAGTTTTGTACGGAACAATAATCGTAACCTCATCCGATGGATTAAACATACCAAGTAACCAAACTGAAAGCAATCCGGTTTCTTTTATCCATGCTTCATTGCCGGTGTTTGTAAGTTTATTTTGGGTTGAATAGCCAACACTTTTAATACCTTCCTGATAAACAATTCCAAGCTCATTTTTTATTGACTGATTGTCTAACAGCGTAATTCTTCGGTTTACATCGAAATTAAAACTAAATCCGGCGTAGTTTGAAATTTGCACCGACTTTGAAAATTCGGCAGTTGTTTCGTTACTTTCCACCACATTAAAAGCTTCAGTGTCAATTACAGCCGGTGTTTGCCAGTTGGCAAATTCGAAAGTAGTGCCGGGTTTAAAGAAAATTGAAAACTGGCCACCTTCAGGTCCCAGCCAAAATCTTTCTTCGCCGCCAACTGCATTTATATGTTCTTTTATTTCGCCTGAAGAAATCAGATCGTAGTTTATCCACCCGAAACTCAGGCCATTTTCCCCGTTTGCCGAACTTGTCATTACACGTCCCTGGTATTCGGGCGAAATTAAAACACGTGCATCGCCATTTTTTAATTCCAGTGGTTTTTTGTGTTCTTTCAGGAAATTCAGATCATAACCGTAAGTTCCTTTTTTAAATGATTCCATATTTATTTTTCCTGTTTTTTGATTTGAGTTGCATGAAACATTCATCAGCAAAAAACAAATCAGTGAAAGTTTTAAAGAAGATGCAATTAACTGTCTCATTTTTTTCTTTTTATAATTGAAGATTTACGGAAACGGGAAATATCATCACCCGGCATAAAACCGGGTGATGAAAATTAACTAAAATTATTTATAAACCGGGCCAAAGTTTTCACAGGCGCGGTAATCAGCACTTTCTTTGTTTTCTCCAAAACCATTCCATGCACTTGGCCGGAATATCTTATCTTCTTCAACGTTGTGCATACAAACCGGTATTCTCAACATTGAAGCCAATGTAATCAAGTCGGCACCAATGTGTCCGTAACTTATTGCACCGTGATTGGCGCCCCAGTTTGCCATTACCGAATACACGTCTTTAAACGCTCCACAACCGGTTAATTTAGGAACAAACCAGGTAGTTGGCCAGGTTGGATTTGTACGTTTGTCAAGAATATCGTGCACATCATCATCCAGCTCAACTGTGTAACCTTCAGCAATTTGAAGTACCGGGCCCAAGCCTTTTACAATATTTACACGGCTCATTGTAACAGGCATTTGTCCGGCAGTTTTAAACTGGCTCGAATATCCGCCACCCCGGAAATATCCTTTGTCTCCGGGACAGAAATTTGTGTTTTCCAAACAGGCTTTTACATCAGCGTCAGTTATTTCCCAGAAAGGTTTCATAACAGGATTTCCATTGGCATCTTTTTGCTGTGCGGTTGCATCCATTGTGGTTGAACCCGAATTGATCAGGTGGATAATTCCATCTTTTGCCAACCCTTTTAGTTCTTTTCCGGTAACCCGTTTCACAGCTTCGGGACTCCAGTAAGTTCGAACATCAGAGAATATCTGCGCGGTATTTGTCAGCAGGTGGCCAAACAACATTGGAACTGCATTTAAACTGTCGTTTTCGGTTGCAAAAACAAATGCTTCGCGAATTCCATTCCAATCGAAAGAAGTATTTAAAATGGTTTCAGCAAAATCGCCGTTTGGATAATAATCTGTCCATTGGCGCTGCCCCTGGAAACCACCGGCAATTGCATTTCTTCCGTGTGCTTCTTCACCAAACCCGGCTTCTTTTAATTTTGGGTTTCCTATCATCAGGTCGCGGAAAATCAAAGTCATTTTTACAACTATTTCCCATTCCCAATCTTTACGTTTTCGGTCTGACTGCTGATCCGGAGCGTTATAATCATCACCTTCAATAATATTTTCTTTGGTCCAGGCTAAAGCTTTCTCATATTCTGCTTTGTCGTAAATGCCTTCATCAATACGGCGTTTAACTTCAACCATGTCAACAAATTCAGTTCGCATTCCAAGATAATCCTGGAAAAAATCGGGATTAACCATTGAACCTGCAATTCCCATTGAAGTGTAACCCAACGACAAATATGATTTGCCTTTCATTTGTGCTACTGCCAGCGCCGATTTCACGAAACGAAGAATTTTTTCCTTTACATCTTCCGGAATTGTTTCATCACCTGAATCCTGTACATCGCGGCCATAAATCCCGAATGCAGGTAATCCTTTTTGCGTGTAACCAGCTAACGCGGCGGCCAGATAAACAGCTCCCGGGCGTTCGGTTCCGTTAAAACCCCAAACAGCTTTTGGAATTGAGGGATTTGAATCCATTACTTCTGTTCCGTAGCACCAGCATGGTGTAACTGTTAACGATACGCCAACTCCTTCGCGTTCAAATTTGTCAGCGCACAATGCTGCTTCTGCAACTCCGCCAATTGTTGTGTCGGCAATCACACATTCAATTTTTTCGCCGCCCGGAAAACGCAGGTTTTCCTCAATAAGTTTTGCAGCATTTTTTGCCATGTTCATGGTTTGCACTTCAAGCGATTCGCGCACTCCCCGTTCACGCCCGTCGATTACCGGGCGGATACCGACTTTTGGAAGCCGGCCAATTAATCTGTTAGCCATCTTTAATTTATTATTAAACAGTGATTATTTATTATTTAGTTTCGGGTTATGAGTCTAAAACAGCAACTTGTAACCAGTAACCTGAAACTCTTCTTCCCAACTGTCCTGTACTGTGCTGCAATGTAGGGACAATTTATTTTAATAGAACAATTTGCGTGTTAAATTTTTTTAAAACTTATTTACATTAAAGATTTACAGCGATTTAAAAAATTTCAGGTAATGAATTATTGTACTACTTTTAGCTAAAAATTATTTACCAATGAGAATTAGAAGTGTTGTAATTGCAGTTTTTCATTTTCTTGTAACAGGACTTTTATTCAATCAATCAAGTTCTGCCACGGAAAATCAATTGTCAGAAAATATATTTAAAAGATTAAATGCTTTGCAATGTGACAGTTTAATTCAAGCCAATGAAAACAATCCAAATTTTGTGATACTCGATGTGCGCACTCCCGGCGAATGGAACGGTTATCATATTTCAGGTTCAATTAACAGAAGCACGGGTTTGACCGATTTTACCGAACAGTTGAATTTACTGCCAAAACACAAGATTTTTCTGTTACACTGCCAGTCGGGGAGCAGGAGTGCAGGCGCTTTTGCAAAAATGCAGAATCAGGGGTTCTCTGAAGTTTATGAAATGATTGGAGGAATTAGTTCGTGGCGAAATGCCGGACTGCCAACAACAACAGTTGCTCAACCCAAACTGATGCTTGTGTCAAATGGAGAATTAATAAAAGGTGAAATTTCGGACACCGTAAAAATTGTTGTAACCAACCGGGCAAACGGAATTTTAAAGTTCAACGCAGTTTCATTTTCTGATTTGCATCAAATCGACAATAATTTTAATAAAGAAATTGAACTTGAAGGGGCAGAGGATTATTCATTTTTTATAGTTCATTCTCCGGGTTACTCTGCTGACGAATCTACAAAAATCAGCCTTGAAAGCAATGGAGGAAATGTAGATTTGAATATTGAATTTAAAAACGGTAACATTTCAGGAGTTGGTGAAAAACAATTTGCGGAATTAATATTATTTCCAAATCCAGCTGACAAAAACCTTAATTTCAAAACAGGTGGAATAACGAATTTTGATGAAATTGCAATTCTTAATATCGCCGGGAGAGAGGTTTTCAATGAACGACAAGGTTCTTTTTCACAGGGTGTAGATGTTTCGCATCTTCAGAATGGAATCTATTTTTTACGAGTAAAATCAGATTCACGAATTTCAATCAGAAAATTTGTTGTAAAACATTAAACAGGAGATTTTTATGGTGTAGTTTCATTAATATTTTTTATTGAAAGATTGAATAAGGGAATATGTCGGCATTATTTCATTTCTTAAAAACTCTTAAACATAACAAACTAATGGTTGTTTTTCATTAATAAGATTCTATTTTTGATTAACAATTATTCAGAAAACAAAAACAGATTTATGCGGATTCGGGATTTATATATCTTGCCGATTTTATTTTTTGCAGCATTTTTTTCAATTCAAACTCAGGCGCAAATTGTTACTGGCAGAATACTTGGAGATAAAAGCGAACCAATACCATTTGCAACAATTTTTGTTGCTGAAACAAAAGAAGGAACAATTTCAAATTCAGATGGCAATTATAACATTCAGCTGGAACGGGGCAAATACCATTTTACTGTGCGTTCAATGGGTTATTTGCAGCATATTCAGGAAGTAATTGTTACGTCTGACAGTATGAATGTCGATATCAGGTTAAAGCAACAATCATTTGAAATAAAAGAAGTTAAGATATTTCCCGGGAAAGAAGACCCTGCCTGGTTTATTATGCGGAAAGCAATTGCAAAAGCGCCTTATTACAGGCAAAAAATTAAGCACTATGATGCTGACATGTATATAAAAGCGAACTTTTCTTTTAGCAGTATTCCAAATCTCTATAAAAACAAGGTTGAAATAGAAGGTAGAAAACTTAAGGAAGTGGTAAAGGAAAATGTTACCTATGTGATTGAATCACAGAATAAACTAACATTTGATTACCCAAATAAGTATGTTCAAAAAGTTATCAGTAAGAAAACTTCGTTGGCCGGATTGGATGAACCGCCGATAATGGAATTAATGTCGGCAAGTTTTTACGACGAGCGCCCCAACCAGATCATTTCACCTTTGTCATCACTGGCAATCAAACATTATAAATTCAGATATGAAGGATTTATTACTGTGGGCGATTACGATGTTTTTAAGATTAAGGTAACGCCCAACCGCAAAAGTGATGAACTGGTAGATGGTTATATTTATATAGTTGACAAACTTTGGTGCATCTACAATCTCGATTTTAACGGGCATTTTGAATTTATTGAATACAGGATTAAACAACAATTCGAAAATTTGGGGAACCAGAATTGGCTTCCTGTTTCTGATAATATTACAGGAAATGTTTCGATGCTTGGTCTGAAAGGCCAGTTTTATTATGGTGTGGCATTGAAATACAAGGTTGTGGAAGAGAATAATTTTGGACAAATAAATCCTGAAGAGAACGAAAAACCTGTGGCCGAAAATGTTCGTGTTCCGGGAGAGAAAGAGAAAAAACTAAGGGCTGAAGCAAATACACTGCTGGCGAAGGAAGAACTGTCAAACAGGGAGGTTGCGAAAGTTTCACGACTTAATCGTAAAATTTTGAAGGAACAATACAAAGACACGATTGTGAACGATGTTTTTCGAACAAATTATGATGTAAAAGAAACAAAAGATACACTCACAAACGATTTTGAATTTTGGGATACAATCCGTGCAATCCCGCTCACACCAGCCGAGATGAAAAGTTATGCGATGACAGATTCATTAATGCGCATGAAAGTAAACGATACCGATTCGCTGGCTGAAGTAAAACCGGCAAAAGAGAAAACATTGTTTTCAAAATTATTGTTTGGCAATTGGGATTTGGCAAAAGATTCAATTTTAAGATTGAGTTACGATGGATTGATATCGTTGAAAAATATTGATTTTAATGCGGTTGACGGTTATAAATACAAACAAAGATTTGAACTTAACTTCAGACTTGAAAAAGGGAAACAGTTATTTATTATTCCTGAAATTGGTTATGCGATTGACAGAAGGGCAGTTTTTGGTTCGGTAAACAGCACATTTAAAAATGTTTTCTGGAAAAAGAGTACTGTTGAACTTGGTCTTGGAAAAGAAAGCCGCGACTTTAAAACTTCTCCACCGGGAATAAAACCGATATTAAATGCAGCAAGTTCATGGTTTTTTGCCAAAAACTATATGAGGCTTTATGAAACTACTTTTTTAAAATTGAATTTTTCGCAACAGGTTTCAAACAAATTTACACTGTTCTCATCGGTTAATTATGACCAGTTTGAACCTTTGAAAAACAGTGCAACATATATATTTACGATGGACAAAGATTTCGCTCCAAATCTTCCGAAAGGATTTACAGTGGATGATCCGGAAATTCAGGCTCAAAGAAGTTTTATGTACACAGTGGGCGCCAACTATTATTTGCGGCTTCATAAACCTTGGCTGCAGGAATCGCCGTTTATTTTTATAAAAGACTTTTACAATTTTAAACTTCAGTTTAAACAAGGAGTTGAAAATGTGTTTAATTCAGTTTCAAAATTTAGTCAGATCGATTTTAGTTACCATCAGCAAGCCAATATTTCACCCGCGGCAGGAATTGATTTATATGCAAATGCCGGATATTTTTTCAATACCGATCAGATGCACTTTTCACAATTTCAGCATTTTCAAACCAATGAAATTCCTTTTATGCTCGACTTTTTTACACACACATTTCAGTTAATGAATGATTACGGGCCAAGTACAAATAAAAGCTATCTTCATGTGGGGTCTGAAATAAGGACAGAATATGTTCTGCTGCGGTATTTATCATTTATCAATACAAATACCTGGAGCGAGAGTGTACATTTAAATTATCTTACAACTCCAACTTTAAATAATTACTGGGAAGCAGGATACAGTTTAAACAGTCTTTTGTTTATTGGGAATGTTGGCGTTTTTACAGGTTTTAAAGGCGGCAAACTCGAAAACGTTATGTTTAAAATTACCCTTTCGGGTTATTAGCAGTTTGCAAAACAAATTTGCCCTCCTTTAAAAAATAGATAAATTAGCAATCTGTTTTCATAAAAACGTCAACCGATATGAAGATTTTAAAAATCAAACTTCACTGGCAAATTTTAATCGCTTTAGTTTTAGCTGTTTTTTTTGGTTACTATGTTCCGAACGGAATAAAATATACTGAATGGATGGGTACTATTTTTTTAACTGCCCTAAAAATGGTTATAGTTCCGTTGATATTGAGTTCTATAATTTCGGGAGTAACGAGTATGGGGGGAGGTAGTAATCTTGGCCGGCTGGGCGGGAAAACCTTGCTTTACTATATAAGTACAAGTTTGCTTGCAATTCTTACCGGATTACTGCTTGTAAATATTATAAGTCCCGGTGTTGGTGTTGAAATGGGTTTCACAAATAATGTGGCCGATCTCACTGATAAAGCAGGTTCGGTAAAAGATATTTTTATGCGGATAATTCCTTCGAACATTTTTAATTCGATGGCTGAAGGCGATATATTACCCATTATTTTCTTCGCTATTATTTTCGGGGTTTTCATATCTCAGGTCGATTCGAAATATTCGACATTGTTAACCACATTTTTTGAGGGCATGTTTGAAGTAATGATGAAAATAACAATGTTTATCATAAAATTCACACCGCTTGGAGTATTTGGAATAGTATCACGTGAAGTGCATCGAAACGCTGATCAGTTGGGTAATTTAGCCGGAAGCATGGCGATTTATATGGTTACAGTAATTTTAGCACTTTCTATCCATGCATTTATCACACTGCCTCTCATTCTGAGGTTTGTAGCAAAAGTACATCCTGTAAAACATTTTAAAAATATGATAACTCCTCTGTTGACTGCGTTCTCAACTGCTTCCTCCAGTGCAACTTTGCCGCTCACAATGGAAGCTGTTGAATACGAAAGTGGCGTATCGAACAAAATTTCGAGTTTCACACTGCCTTTGGGCGCAACCATAAATATGGATGGCACTGCGCTTTACGAATGTGTGGCTGCAATGTTTATTGCTCAGGTTTATGGTGTTGAATTACACATGTTTGAACAGTTAATGATTGTAGTTACAGCGCTTCTTGCATCAATTGGTGCTGCCGGAATTCCCATGGCCGGACTGGTAATGCTAACTGTGGTTTTAACTGCTGCCGGTTTGCCACTCGAAGGAATTGGGTTAATTCTTGCTGTTGACCTTCCTCTTGATATGGCCCGAACATCAATAAATGTTTGGAGCGACAGTTGCGGAGCAGTTACAGTTGCACGGTCGGAAAATGAAACAACAAATATTGCGATATAAAGAATTAAATTGTGCCTCTTATTTTCCGATTTTTCAGAATTAACCGTATAGTTTTTAGGTTTTTTTAAATTCATTTTTGCCCTCAAAAAATATATTTTTGGCTGATTTTTTAACTTCAAATGTGATAATCATGAAAAGGAGAATTCAAAATCTTTTGTTGATTGTATTCTTGTTTGGTTTTACTGCTTGCGAAAAAAGAACGCAACATATTCTGTATGATGCCAAATACAAAAAGGAAATTGAATATGTCAGAAAAGAAGCCTCGGTTTATTTAATGATGGACAATATTCCAGGTGCAACATTGGCAGTTTGCAAGGATGGTAAAATTATTTATTCAGAAGGAATGGGTTTGGCATCAAAAGATCTTGAAGTGCCGGTTACACGAAAAACAAAATTCAGAATAGGTGCTGTTTCGGAGATATTTACTTCATTAATTTATCAGCTTTTGATTGAAAACGGAACACTTCATGCCGACTCAACTGTTCAAACATATATACCTGGTTATCCTGAATCGGTTTTCAGAGGAAGCTTAAACAAAATTTCACTCGGCCAGTTAGCCAGTCATTCTGCTGGAATAAGAGAACCAAATGAAGAAGAGCAATACTGGACTGGACAAAACATAACCATACAAAACGGAATTGACTTATTCAAAAATGATCCGCTTGATTTTAAACCAGGCTGGTACGAAGCTGCAAGTGCCAACGACTATAATTTACTGGGTGCAGTTATGGAAAAAGCAACCGGAAAGAATTTCCCTTTTTTATTGAAAGAATATATTACTGATACATTAAACCTCACAAATACAGAAGTTGATAATCCATTTAAAACCGTAATTGGCAGGAGTGATTTTTTCGATTTCAATATGATTGCCCAGGTTATAGAATCAGTGTTTATTGATATGCGGTACAGAGCTCCTTCCGACGGGATTCTTTCCAATGCCGAAGATTTGGTCAAATTCGGAAATGCCGTATTAAATTCTGACAGAATTTCGGGACAAATAAAAGAAAGATTGTTTGTGCCGAATAAATTATTGGGCGAGTTTCCTTCAAATTTTGCCAATGGCTGGATTGTTCAGAAAACAAAAAATGGTGAGTTCTACTACGGAAAAGTAGGGAAAGTTAAAGGTGGTAGTGCGGTTTTGCTGCTGGTTCCGGATAAAAACCTCGTTTTGGCAATGACAACAAATATGACTTCAAATGGTGAAATCCCGCTTTTTAAAATATTTAACTCCTTTCTGAATGAATAGGATGACAAAACAGTAAGATTGTAGTCCAGATTAATTGAACAAAAATATTTTGCAGGAATTTATTTGTTTAGGAAAACAACGATTCCACAAATTCGCGCCTGTTAAAAATCTGCAGATGCTCCATTTTTTCGCCAATCCCAATATATTTCACAGGTATTTTAAATTGGTCTGAAATCCCAATAACTACACCGCCTTTTGCTGTTCCGTCAAGTTTGGTAAGCGCAAGCGCTGTAACTTCGGTGGCCAACGTAAATTGTTTAGCCTGCTCAAAAGCATTTTGCCCGGTAGAACCATCCAGAACCAGTAAAACTTCATGCGGCGCATCCGGAATAATTTTCTGCATTACTTTTTTAATTTTCGACAACTCGTTCATCAGGTTTACTTTGTTGTGCAACCTCCCGGCCGTGTCAATAATTACAACATCAGCTTTTGACGCTTTTGCCGATGAAATTGTATCATAAGCAACAGAAGCGGGATCGGCACCCATTTTTTGTTTGACAATTGGCACATCAACACGTTTTGCCCAAATTTCAAGTTGCTCAATTGCCGCAGCCCTAAAAGTATCGGCCGCACCCAATACCACCGATTTCCCGGCTTGTTTGAAATTATAGGCTAACTTTCCGATAGTGGTTGTTTTTCCTACGCCGTTAACGCCTACTACCATAATAACATATGGAGAGCCAGTTGCAGGAAGATCAAAATCGGATACATCGGTTGAATTATTTTCATCAAGTAAAGCCGATATTTCTTCTTTCAGGATATTGTTCAGTTCTGAAACTCCCAGGTATTTGTCTCTTGCAACGCGGGCTTCAATACGTTTAATGATTTTTAGCGTGGTGTCAACACCAACATCAGAAGAGATTAATATTTCCTCTAAATTATCGAGGACTTCATCATCAACTTTTGATTTGCCAATTACGGCACGCCCCAGTTTTGCAAAAACATTTTCTTTTGTTTTGGCAAGACCTTCATCAAGGTTTTGCTTTTTTTTCTTGTCAAAAAATCCAAATATCCCCATACTATACTGATTTTCAGAAACTAAAATAGCAATAATTCGTTAAAAAAAATTTAACAACAAAACAAAACAAAAAAAGCTTTCACCAGTGATGAAAGCTTTTCCTATTTTATGGAATATGTTGCGGTTAATTCAACATTATTTTGCGAAATAACCCGCAACATCATCGTTAGGAACAACTTCTTCTTTAAAAGTGTATGCGCCGGTTTTTGGCGATTTGGTCATTTTAATAACTTTTGCAAATCCTTTACCAGCACCTTTTTGTAGTGTTGCTACCGTTTTCTTTACTGCCATGACTTTATACTATTTAATTTCTTTGTGTACTGTTACTTTTTTCAAAATTGGGTTGTACTTCTTTAACTCCAAACGTTCGGTTGTGTTTTTCCTGTTTTTGGTAGTAATATACCTTGAAGTACCTGGCATGCCACTTGTTTTGTGCTCAGTGCATTCCATAATAACCTGAATTCTATTGCCTTTACTTTTCTTAGCCATTTCTGAGGATTTTTAAATTTTTTCGATAAAACCTTTTTCCTGTGCATTTTTCAACGCGGTTGCAATCCCATTTTTATTAATGGTGCGCATGCCTGCAGCTGAAACTGTTAACGAAACCCAGCGATCTTCGTTGGGCAAATAGTACTTCTTTCTAAACAGGTTAACATCGAACTTTCTTTTTGTTCTTCTTTTTGAGTGAGAAACATTATTCCCAATCATTGCTTTCTTACCTGTTATTTGACAAACTCGTGACATTTCTATATATTTCTTAATGTTCTAAATAAACGCCTTCTTTTAACGGAGTGCAAAGAAAATACTTTTTTATAAAATAATCAAGCAGATACTTAAGTTTTTATTTAATCAGTTAATAATTAATTTTCGGTTTCTTTTCAAACCCCATTACTCCGCGAATAAACTGATAAATTAATACTTTCGCGACAAAGTTACACAAGAATGCTTTTTAACTCATCCACATTTTTTGTATTTCTTGTTTTAATCTTCGTTGTTTTCTGGAAGACAGTCAGAGTTTCGCCGCGTTTTGGCAACCTTGTTTTGCTGGCCGGAAGTTACATTTTTTATGGTTGGTGGGACTGGCGCTTTCTGATTCTTATTATTGTAAGTTCGGCGGCCGATTTCTTTATTGGCGCTAGAATTCATACTTCAAAAATTAGTCGTAACCGAAAAATTTTGTTGGCGGCAAGTCTCATTATCAATATCGGGATGCTCTTTTTTTTCAAATATTTCAATTTTTTTATCGATTCATTTAAAGTGCTTTTTTCTCCTTTTATAGAAACAGGGCAGTGGAATTCTTTGAATGTTATTTTACCGGTAGGGATAAGTTTTTACACATTTCAAACACTGAGTTATACAATAGATATTTACAATGAGAAAATTGAACCAACAAAATCGGCATTGACATTTTTTACGTTTGTTGCATTTTTCCCTCAGTTGGTTGCCGGTCCAATTGAACGCGCAGGTAATTTAATTCCGCAATTTGAAGCGAAACGAAGTTTTTCATATGTACAGGGAACTAAGGGATTAAAACTTATTTTGTGGGGGCTTTTCAAAAAAATGGTTATTGCCGATCAATTGGCGGTTGTGGTAAACGCGGTTTATTCATCACCCGAAAACTATAACGGCTGGGGAATTGTTTTAGCTACTTTTTTGTTTGGTTTCCAGATTTATAGCGATTTTTCAGGATATTCAGATATTGCAATCGGCACTTCACGTTTGTTTGGTATTGAATTGATGACAAATTTTCAAACGCCTTATTTTTCGACTTCATTCCGTGAATTCTGGCACCGGTGGCATATTTCGCTTTCCACCTGGTTTCGCGATTATTTGTATATTCCGCTTGGAGGTAACAGGTTCGGAATTCAAAAATGGGCAAGAAACATAATTATTACTTTCACAATTTCCGGTTTGTGGCACGGCGCAAGTTTCACATTTTTAATCTGGGGTTTTATTCATGGTATTTTTTTGGTTGCCGAACATTTTATTTCTCCTTTTTTCAGGTTGAAAGGGAAACTAAAAAACATTGCAGGGTTTTTAATTACTTTCATTGTGGTAAACTTTGCCTGGTTGTTTTTCAGGGCTGAAAACTGGAACCATTTAACCATTTTGTTCGATAATTTTTTTTCACCGAAAACAGCGGGATTTAATTCCTTCGTCGGTTTATTTGGTAGTTCGTTACATTTAACTGCGCCCGGACGAATGGTTTTTTTCGTGTTCCCCATTTTTATTTTAATCGAAATCATACTCGGTAAAAGGGAATTTAGTGATATTTTGACTTACTCGCCAAGATACATCCGCTGGGGTTTATACTATATTGTCATTTTTTCAATATTGTTTTTCGGCGTGTTGAATTCAGCTCCGCAGTTTATCTATTTTCAGTTTTAAATGAAAAAGTTATTTAGAAATATCATCATTTTTAACCTTCCGTTTTTTATTCTGATTGTCGTACTTTTTATTATTCCGGTCAATAAAAAATTCAGCTATAATTTTGTGAAAGGAGAATGTGATAACAAAGCCGGCTGGATTTACCACCGCATTTTTGAAGACGAAAAACAAATTGATATTGCATTTACAGGTGCATCACAAACCAGTTGTGCGATTATGGACGAATATATTGAAAAAGAGCTGACAGATACATTAGATAAAAATATTGAAGTGGCAAATTTAGGTTACTGTCGTCGTGGCCGCGACATTCAATTTGTGATGCTGAAAGAGCTTTTTGAGCATAAAAAACCTTCAGTTTTGGTAATTGAAGTTGCCGAAGATGAACCCAAAAAAAGTCATCCGGTTTTTCCATATTTAGCTGAAAGTGGTGATTTATGGGGCTCATTTGTATTTTTTAACCAAAGATTTCTTTTGAACATCTGGAAAGGAATCGTGATTAGGTTTGAACAATTAAAATCAAGTGTTTTTAAAAATGATTTTCCGATTATTGATAATAATTCAGAATCCGGATATTTACCATCAACCCAATTGGTAACTTCTGCTGATTTAACGCAAAACAAACTAAACTGGCAAATAAGAAATTCTGAGTCGAAGCCTGCATTAATTCGAGATGCTGAGTTAAAATACTCAAAACATTACCTCGAAAAAATAGTGCAACTTGCACAGAGTAATGATTGTATGATACTGTTCCTGTACCTTCCTGAGTACGGTTCAGGAACGAAAATCCCTTTGTTAAATGATTATTACAAGGAATTTGGCGAATTAGTAATTCTTCCCGACTCAATAATTTCAAACCACTTTAACTGGCAGGACGCAACGCATTTTAACAATAGCGGAGCAAAAAAAGCATCAGATATTATTATTCCGAAATTGGCCGCAAAATTTTAAAACTGATTTTCAAACTGTTGTTCATTTTGAATTTTTAGATATCAATATTTATTGGATTTTTTGGATATTTTTACAATTCTTTTTGAACTTATTCCCACTAACTTCGTTTAATAGAACAGTAATTAATAAAATAAATATATTATGGAAGAAACAAAAACATCATCAATGCCACGCATTGGCGACATGGCTCCTGATTTTAAAGCAAATACAACCTGGGGCCCAATTCAGTTTTCAGAATTTATTAAAGATAGTTGGACAATATTGTTCTCACATCCTGCTGATTTTACTCCTGTTTGTACTACCGAGATGAGTGGTTTTGCAGTTCGGGGAGATGAGTTCAGAGCGTTAAACACAAAGTTGATTGGTTTAAGTATCGACAGTATTCACGCACATGTTGCCTGGGTAAATAATGTAAAGAAGAATACCGGCGTTTTGTTTGATTTCCCCATTATTGCGGATATCGATATGAAAGTTTCACAGCTTTACGGAATGTTACAGCCCAATGAGAGTGAAACTGCAGCAGTTCGCGCTGTTTTCTTTATCGATCCAAAAGGGAAAATAAGGTTGATAATGTATTATCCGCTGAATGTAGGGCGCAATATGGACGAAATCGTAAGGGTTTTAACTGCTTTGCAAACTTCTGACAAACACGGTGTTGCCATGCCGCTTGATTGGAAACCCGGACAAAAAGTAATTGTTCCGCCACCAAAAACTATTAAAGAAATGGAAGAACGCGAAAAAAGCGGTTACGAAATGATTGATTTCTATTTGGCTAAGAGAGATCTGTAAAAAATCAATTCAATGCTTTAATTTTTAGAGTATCTCTTTGAAGGGAAAGGCCGAAAACGAAGTTTTCGGCCTTTCTGTTTTTATATCGCTTGTTACTTTATTTTATTAAATCAGCCAACATGTTTAATGTAAGCAGCTTTTAGTTTTTCGTCATATTTATTTTGTTTATAGCCTGAACCGTTGTAACCTTCAGCAAATTTTTCCCAGTTTTTTTCTTTGAGCCAGTCGGTAAGTTTTTTACCTGAGATGCTTTTAAAAGCTATAAATTTTCCGAATGCTGCCAAATGTTCCCTTTCATGGTCATTCATGGCATTCACCCAATTATCAATTGAATTGTAACCCAAATTTTTGTAATTGTAGCCCATAATCTGAAATGAACCCCATGATGCAGAGCAGTAAGCTGCTTCTTTAGTTCCCGGAATTGCAGAAATATTGGCCGCTTTTTCCATCCTTTCATATTCTCCTTCGCCACCTTTGTAATATTTCTTTGTCCACTTTTCATATAAAACATCCTGCGACAATGAATTTAAAAAGTTATTTGGTTCAATATTTCTTTTCTTCAATTCATTCCAAAAAACATGGCCTTCAAAAAGAATGCGTGGTTTACCGAATGCCAGAAATCCTTTTCCACTACTTTCCACCTGGTTAACGGCTTTAACCGCCGCAAGTTCCAAGCCATACCTGTCAGCAAAATCAATTAAATCTTTTTCTGATAAGTGTTTATTATTTGACTCAACAACCTGTTTGTTTTTCCCCAAAATCGTCATCCATGTTTTAAGGCCAACCACTCCGTCAACTACCAGATTATTTTTCAGTTGAAAATCTTTTACAGCGGCGTCAATATCAGATCCGAAATATTCTGAAACGTAAACTTTGTACCCCAGTTTTTCCAGCGATTCGGCCAAAAAATGAACCTCCTGTCCACGTGAACGGTATTTTATTGTATTCATAGTTTTTAATTTTTTAATGATTTTAGTATTAATAACTGCATATATTTTTCTGAAGTCAGGTTTCAACCATTTTACTATCAGAAAAAGTTGGTTAATAACCATTTATAATTTGTACCCATAAAACATAGAGCATTATTAACAGCTAATGTCAAATGTATTAATAAAACAGATACAGAAAAAGATTAACATATCTTTTATTTAATTGTAAGATTGATTACTATTTCCAGCAATAAATTTTGAAATCTAAAATGGGGAGATGATTAATAATTTGAAACGGTATTATTAGCTTTGTCAAAAGTGCTTTGAAGACTTATTCTTAATTATTCGATATTATTCAATTACAGGCAAATCATAAATTTGAGAAATGTACACATACCAATATCCACGCGCAGCAGTAACCACCGATGCTTTGGTTTTTGTAAAAGAAAATAATGAACAGTTTATTCTTCTTATTGAACGGTTGAATGAACCATTTAAAAACAAGTGGGCGCTTCCGGGCGGTTTCATCGAAATGGATGAAACTCTTGAAAATGCCTGCAAACGTGAGTTGGAGGAGGAAACAGGTTTGAAAGTAGATAAAATGACCCAATTCAAAACTTACGACGCAGTTGACCGTGACCCGCGGCACCGAACAATTTCAACTATTTTTTTTGCTGAACTCGATAAAAAACAAAAGGTTAAAGGAGGGGATGATGCAGCACGAGCTGAGTGGTTTCCGGTCTCAGGATTACCCGAACTTGCCTTTGATCATGAGCAAATTATCAAAGAGTTTTTTAAATTGTAAACTAATTGTTTTTCCTGCTTTTTACTGAAAGAGAAAAGCTGAATCAAAGGTTTAATTCTGAAAATTTATTTAATACTGATTGTTTGTTAGTTCTGTTTATTTTATTTTACTTTGCAATTCAAAGTACTTTTAAAATGGAACAAAAGGAACAATACGTAAATGAAATTAAAGCAATCAGGCAAATGATGGAACAATCAAGCCGGTTTCTTTCTCTCAGTGGATTATCAGGAATTATGATTGGTTTTTATGCTGTCGTTGGCGCATTCCTTGCAAATTATTTAATTCATAATCAGGTAAAACCTGGCAGCAGTTTGGTTTCGCAACTATTTCTTCTGGCAGTTGCAATTTTGATATTATCACTTGTCACCGTCGTTGTTTTAACCTATCGGAAAACAATTCGCGACGGTCATAAAATATGGAACAAAGGTACCCGGATGCTGATTTTAAACCTTACAGTCCCGCTTATTAGTGGCGGAATTTTGATAAGTATTTTTATCACCCGTGGCTTTTTTGAGACAGTTGCCCCAGCAATGCTTGTTTTCTACGGCCTGGCCCTGGTAAATGCAGCAAAATTCACGCGGCAGGAGATTTATTATATGGGTTTATGCCAGATTATTATTGGAATTATTGCAGCCTTAATACCTGAATATTCGCTGATTTTCTGGGCACTTGGTTTTGGAGCGATTCATATAATTTACGGCTCAATCATGCATTTTCGGTACGATCACAATACAAAATCAAAAAAATCGTGAAAGAATTATTTCAACAGCTAAATAAGGCTTTTGATAATAAGATACGGCTGGGCGTTATGTCGGTGATCTCGGTTAACAGAA
>DAOPKR010000009.1:19707-22266 GCA_035391305.1 Draconibacterium sp. | reverse complement strand
GCTTTTGATAATAAGATACGGCTGGGCGTTATGTCGGTGATCTCGGTTAACAGAAGCGCAACTTTCAATGAATTGAAAGAACTTCTGGATTTAACCGACGGGAATCTGGCAAGTCATATCAAAAAACTGGAAGAGCTTGAGTACATTACTGTCCACAAAAGCTTTTTTGGACGGAAACCAAATACAGTTTACGAAATTACTTCGGAAGGCAAGGATGCTTTTGAACTACATTTAAAGGCGCTTGAGGCAATTTTGAATAAGCAGTAATTTTTTTGATTTTTAACTTTGAAAAACAAAGTACTTTTAAATATAATAAATTAAAAAAAACATGGAAACAATCGATTTTATTCAGGAAAAAACTAAATCTGTAAATTGGCGGATTACAATTAAAGTGGTGGTAATTGGTTTTTTAACTCTTTTCCTTCTGATTCCGAAAGTGATGATTATGGAATTAATTGGCGAGCGTGAAAGAACAGCTCTTTCTGTAAAAAATGAAGTAATGCAGCAATGGTCGATGCTAAACACCGTGCGTGGTCCGGTTTTAACAATACCTTATATTGAAAAGGTTTTTGATAACGACAAGAAAGTTTACAGCGAGGAAATCAGGCAAAGCCACTTTCTTCCCAAATCACTAAAAGTTGAAGGCGAAATATTTCCAGAACAGCGACACCGAAGTATTTATGACGTAATGGTTTATGAGTCGAATGTGGCAATCTCAGGTTACTTTGTTGCACCCGATTTTGAAGCGTTAAAAATAAATCCTGAACTGGTTTTATGGGACAAGGCTGAGCTATCGGTTGGAATAAATGATTTGCGTGGAATAAGTGAACTGGCTGAGTTGAACTGGAACGACATGAAATTTACATTTTCGCCCGGAATTGAAAATTCGGTAGTGGGGAAAGATGGAATTACAGTAAAACTACCGGCAGATATTGTAAATGCTTTTCCTGGAAAGTTTGCGTGCAAACTCAGGTTGAAAGGAGCTGAATCACTAGAGTTTGCCCCACTTGGCGAGGTAACCGAAATTAATATGAAATCAGCCTGGAACGACCCAGGTTTTGTTGGCAATTTTCTTCCCGAAGATTCAGAAATAACAAAAGATGGGTTTACAGCCAATTGGAAAGTTTTGCATTTCAACCGCAATTTTCCGCAACTTTGGAAAGACAATTCGTATTCTGTTACCGACAGTGATTTTGGAGTTAAGCTGGTTACTGTTGCCGATCATTATCAAAAAAATATGCGCAGCGCCAAATATGGTATTTTGGTAATTTTATTCACATTTCTTTCTTTTTTCTTAAATGAAATTATTACCAAACAGCGAATTCATCCGTTTCAATATATTCTTGTCGGGATTTCAATACTGATTTTTTACCTGTTACTGCTTTCGGTTTCTGAGCAAATTGGCTTTAATCTTGGTTATTTAATTTCCGCTGTATCGGTAATTCTGATGGTTCTGCTATACTCACGAACGTTTCTTAAAAAATGGTCCAATTCTTTTGTTCTCACTTTAATTCTTGCAACTTCTTTTGGGTTTATTTTTATTTTACTGCAATTGGAGTCGTTTGCATTACTGGCCGGAAGTATTGGTTTATTTGCAGTTTTGGCACTGATCATGTTTTTTACACGAAAAATAAATTGGTATAACATGTAATTCCATTCATGGAAAAGGTACACTGATTCCGCCGAATTGATAGAGATTATCTTTAATTTCAGCGGAATCAATGTTCCCATTATTCCAATTTCCTTAAACCTTGAATTTTAAACTTTAAACTTTAAACTTTGAACACTGAACTCTCTTTCCCTATATTTGTTCCCTCAAAAAATAACAGCTATGCACGAAATACTTTTCTGGATTATCATCGCAATAATCGTAATCGATTTTTTATTCGAAAAATACCTCGATTACCTGAATACCAAAACGATGAGCGAAGTTTTGCCCGATGAGGTTAAAGGCATTTACGACGAAGAGAAATACAAAAAACAACAAGCCTACCAACGCGAAAACAACCGTTTCGGCCTGGTCTCCAGTAGTTTCAGTTTTGCATTGACATTGGCAATGTTTCTGTTTTTTGGATTTGCATTTGTCGATTCGCTGGCCTGGGGAATTACTGCAAATGCCATTGTTGCCGCACTGTTTTTCTTTGGTTTGATAATGTTTGCGTCCGATATTTTAAGCATTCCATTTTCGGTTTACGATACTTTTGTGATTGAAGAAAAATACGGTTTTAACAAAACTACTCCCAAAACTTTTGTACTCGATACCATAAAAGGCTTGTTAATTGGCGGTATAATTGGTGGCGGATTGCTGGCAATAATTATTTTCATTTACCAAAAAACTCAAAACATGTTTTGGATTTATGCCTGGATTCTGATCTCAGCATTTTCAATTTTCATGGCCATGTTTTATTCCAACTTAATTGTACCTCTTTTTAACAAACAAACCCCGCTTGAAGAAGGAGAATTGCGCGATGCAATTCAAAAATTCTCTGATAAAGTAGGTTTTAAACTCGATAATATTTTTGTTATCAACGGATCAAAACGATCAACAAAAGCAAATGC
>DAOPKR010000009.1:5172-19607 GCA_035391305.1 Draconibacterium sp. | reverse complement strand
GCTTTTGGGGTTTTATATACACCGGTTTCTTTTGTTCTTGGCATTTTTATGAATTTACTTTCGCGCAAAAACGAATACCAGGCCGATGCTTTTGCAGCACAACACTTTAATCCCGAGTCACTTGCTTCAGCGTTAAAAAAGCTGTCGGTAAAAAACCTGAGCAATTTAACACCCCACCCAAAATATGTGTTTTTCCATTACTCACACCCAACATTATTACAGCGATTAGAACATTTAAAACAATTTCAAAAACAAAATTAACCTCGGTTCTCCGTCTTCCGACTTCGGTCTTCGGTTTTCCGTCATTCTTGAAAAATGAAAGCAGAAATTATTACAATTGGCGACGAAATCCTTATCGGACAAATAGTGGATACAAATTCGGCCTGGATTGCTGAACAGTTTAATTTAAACGGCATTGAAATTTACCAGATTACATCAGTACATGACGATCACAACCATATAACGGAAGCTTTAAAAAAAGCGGAGGAAAAAGTTGATCTCGTAGTGATTACCGGTGGTTTGGGGCCAACGAAAGACGATATTACAAAACATACACTTTGCGAATATTTCAATACAACTTTAATTGTTCATGAACCAACTTTTGAACATATCAAATCACGTTTTACACGACTGAAAATTGATATGAACAAACTAAACCGCGATCAGGCGCTGGTTCCAGCGGGCTGTACAGTTTTGCCAAACATGGCCGGTACTGCGCCCGGAATGTGGTTCGAGCGTAATGATACAATTTTTGTGTCGATGCCCGGTGTACCTTTCGAGATGAAATACCTGGTTGAAAACGAACTTTTGCCGCGTTTATTCAACAACGGTAAAACAAAAGCGATTTACCACAAAACTGTATTAACACAAGGTTTGCCGGAGTCGATGCTTGCCGAAAAAATTGAAGCCTGGGAAAATGCACTTCCCAAAAACATAAAACTGGCTTATTTGCCAAGTCCTTTATCAGTCCGGCTGCGACTTTCGGCAATGGGGAATTCAAAACCCGAACTTGAAAGACTTGTTGAAGATGAGATACAGAAACTGTTGCAAATCATCCCCAACAATGTTTTTGGTTACAACAACGAAACTATGGCCGAAGTAGTTGGCAGGTTACTGATCTCCAAAAATCAAAAACTGGCTGTTGCCGAAAGTTGTACAGGTGGTTACATTTCACATTTAATAACTTCTGTACCTGGTTGTTCCGACTTCTACAACGGTTCGGTTACTGCATATTCAAACCTGGTAAAAGAAAATATTTTGGGAGTTTCCCGTAAAACTTTGGATGATTTTGGCGCTGTTAGCGAGCAGGTTGCAAAGGAAATGGCAGTTGGAGCAAGAGAAGTTTTAAACGCTGATTTTGCAGTTGCAACTACCGGAATTGCCGGGCCTGGTGGTGGAACCGATGAAAAACCAGTTGGAACAGTTTGGATTGCAGTTGCTGGCGAAAAAAAAGTGACTGCCCTAAAATTCGTTTTTGGCGATAACCGCGAAAGAAACATTTTACGTTCGAGCCAAACTGCTTTACAGTTGCTGCGCAGGGTGATTTTGAAAGAAGTTTAGAATAAAAAGTTTTAAGATTTTTAACTCATTTCCACCCCAAAATCCCTTTTTATTCGTTTAGTTTTACAAAAAATTGCATGAATTAAATATTCAGGTTAAAAAGGTTTTAACACGAAAGCAAATGTTTAAACCCAGAAATTGGATTTTTGAATTTGTGCCGTTTTATAAAAAATGAAAACATGAAAAAAGTTATATTAATAATTGTAATCATAATTGCTTTGATTGTTGGAACATTAATTTCCATTCCACTTTTCTTCAAGCAAACAATACTTGAAAAAACAAAAACAGCCATCAACAATCAGTTAAATGCCGAGGTTGAGTTTAAAGATTTTAAACTTTCCCTGTTCCGGAATTTTCCAAAAATTACAATTGAAATGCAAAATGTCAGCATTACCGGAAAAGGTGAATTTCAAACTGATACATTGCTTTCCATTGAAACATTGCAGGCAAAAATGAATTTGAAATCGCTTTTCAAAAAGTCGGAAAAGAAGATCGAAGAAATAAATCTAATCGAGCCAAAACTAAATTTAATAGTAGGTAAAACCGGAAATGCAAACTGGAATGTTACTGCTGAAACTGCAATAGATACGCAAGTTGCAGATGAAAAACCTGTGAAACAGGATGATGGGTTTGAGCTTCAACTTGAGAAAATTGAAATTGAAAATGCCAAAGTTGTGTATAACGACCGCGAAATAAATATGTTACAGGTTTTTGAAGACGTAAATCTTTCCGTAAACGGGAAAATGTACGGCTCTTCAACCGAATTGAAAGGAGACGGAAAAGTCGGGAATTTTTCGGTTAAATATGACAGTGTGCAATACATTTCAAATGTTTCGCTTGAAACAACCACGCTGCTCAACGTAGATTATGAAAAAATGGATATCCGGATTATTGAAAATGAATTGTTGGTAAACCGTTTGCCCATGCAGGTTACAGGGCTGATTCAAATGCCGTCAGACAGTATGTTTTTCGATTTGGAGTTAAAAACAAAAGATTCAAGTTTCGATAATTTTCTGGCACTGATTCCACCCGGTTATGAAGATTATTTGAAAAAAATTAAAACCAGTGGATCTGCTGCGGTTTCAGGAACTGTAAATGGTTTGTATTTCGATGAAAATTATCCGGCATTCAAATTAAAAATTGATGTTGAAAACGGGAATTTGAAATATGTTGATTTGCCTGAAGAAATAAAAAATATCCGGGCTGATATTTCAATTGAAAAACCACAGGGCGATTTGGATTTGACAGAGGTGCGAGTAAAAAACGCCCACTTCGAAATAAAAAGCAACCCGGTTGACATGACACTTTATCTTAAAAATCTCGTGTCTGATCCGTTTTTTGATGGTGCTTTGGTTGGGAAAGTAAATTTCGATCAGTTAAAAGATGCACTTCCGCTTGACAGTGTGAATGTTTCGGGGACAATCGACGCTAACCTGTTTGCAAAAGGGAATTATTCTTCTGTGGAAAAAGAAGAATATGATAAAATAAAATCTGACGGTACTGTTTTGCTTGACAACTTCATTTACGATTCGCCGGATTTAACGCAGAAAGTTTTGGTTCCCAGCGGAAAACTTGATTTTTCGCCGCAAAACGTAAATCTATCGCAATTAAATATGAAAGTGGGGCAGAGCGATTTCAGCCTGACCGGGAAAGTTTCAAATTACCTGAATTATATTTTTAAGAACGGAACTTTACAAGGCGATTTGCAAATGGTTTCTTCGTTTGTGAATTTAAATGAGATTTTACGTTTGCAAAAAACAAAAAATGCCGTTTCTGAAAATAAAAATGTTGCTGAAAAACAGGCTGAAAATAACCCTCCTTCAAATGAAAAGAATAATGTAAACACAGAAAAACTTGCTTTTGATATTCCCAAAAATATTGATTTCACTTTCCACTCAAATATCAACAAGGCTGTTTTTGATAAACTCCCAATTTCAAATATCAAAGGTTTAATAACAGCAAAAGGAGGCAAATTAATTTTGAACGGATTGAACATGAGTATGTTGGAGGGTGAGTTAAAACTGACAGGTTCTTATGAAAATACACCTCTGAATCAGCCTTTTGTTGATTTTGGTTTGGATGTCGTAAAATTTGACATTCCAAATGCCTACCAGTCACTTTCAGGTTTTCAGAAAATGATGCCAATTGCCGGACAGAGCGAGGGTAAACTCAGCACAACTTTAAAAATGAAAGGTCAGTTGTCACAAATGTTTAAACTAATTCCTTCATCAATTGATGGTACAGGTTTTTTTAATACTGAAAACCTTCGGATTATCGAATCGCCAATATTTAAGGAATTGAAAGGGATTTTACTTCCTGAGAAATTAAAAAATGTTGACATTGAAGATTTTAAAGCCAATTTTATAATCGAAAACGGGAATATCGATCTAAAACCTTTCAATACAAAAGTTGCCGGACAGGAGACTACTGTTTTGGGTACTTTAAGCGCTGAAAACCTGCTAAACCTGCGGATGGATTTTAAAGTGAACAGGAATGCCATTGGAAGCGATATTCAAAATATTTTGAGTGTAATTCCGGGAAACGAAAAAATTACAGTTTTGCCGGCAGGTGTCGCAATTAGCGGTCCGGTTGGAAAGCCAGAAGTAAAAGTTGATTTGTCGGAAACGAAAAAAACGGTTGCAAGCGCAGCAAAAGAGGGCATTAATGATTCGCTTAAAAAGCTGGGTAAAGGCCTCCAGCAACTTTTTGAAAAATAATAAGCAAATGGTTGAATAAAGGATTTTGTAGTAGGTTTTAAACTTATTAAATGGTAATTTGCATTTCAATTTTTGAAAATTCAAAAAGCATTTTTGGAATATAATTAATTATGCAAAATAAGGTTGTTGTAATAACAGGCGCGTCATCAGGGATTGGAAAGGCTTTGGCAGAGGAATATGCATCAAAAGGCTTTAATCTTGTTTTGGCTGCACGACGCATTGAAAGGTTAAAGGAGCTTGAAGAAAAACTTTCAAATGTTGAAGTTCTTTCGGTAAAAACTGATGTAACCATTGAATCAGACTGCAAAAATCTGATCGATTCAGCTATAAAAAAATTTAGTAAAATTGATATTTTAATCAATAACGCCGGCATTTCAATGCGTGCTTCCACAATCAATGTTGATATGAATGTCATCAGGAAAGTGATGGATGTAAATTTTTGGGGAACAGTGTATTGCACTAAATTCGCCCTGCCATACCTGCTTGCGTCAAAAGGGTCGCTTGTTGGTGTAATGTCAATCGGCGGATATGTCGGATTGCCTGCACGTTCGGGATACTCTGCTTCAAAATTTGCCATGCGTGGCTTCCTCGATTCGGTTCGTGTTGAGCATCGGCGTTCGGGTTTGCATGTACTTATTGCTGCTCCGGGTTTCACAACTTCAGAAATACGAAAATCTGCATTAATTGCTGACGGATCTCAACAAGGCGATACACCGCGCGATGAAAATAAAATGATGTCGGCAGAAGAATGTGCCCGCCGCATTTATAATGCTGTTGAAAAACGCAGGCGTAAATTAATACTCACATTTATTCAGGGAAAAGCAACTGTGCTAGTGGCAAAATTATGGGCCGACCTGGTTGACGGTTTTATTTACCGAACCTTCGCCAAAGAACCCGACTCGCCGTTGAAATAAAAAAGAAAAATCAATATTTTTACGATCAAATAAACTAAAAACTTTTTTTTGAAATGGAAGAATTAACAGTAGGTTCAAGGGTAGATCATCCGCGTTATGGCGAAGGAATTGTAAGTAAAAACAATTTAACCGCATATGAAATTTTCTTTGAGCGTGGCGGTAAAATAGAAATTACCAAAAGAAATACAGATTTGACTGTAATCACAAGAAATGAAGATGCACCCAAAAGCGGTATTTCTGTTAAGGAATTGGAAAAAGTTATAACTTACGTTCTTGATCAGTATGCTTCGTTAAACGAAGTTGTGCCACTTGGCGAAAGATGGATTGGCGGAACAATGATACTTCAACCCGCCAACCCGAATCTACAGCCCAAAGAAATCCCGATTGAGACCTTTTTTCATAAAATTGTAATGCTGCGCGACAGGTTAAGGGTTTTGGAACAAAACATAAATAGCCACAGTGTTTTAACCGACGAGGAAAAGGTTGACCTGCAACAGTATATTACAAGAATTTATGGCTCACTGACGACTTTTAATATTTTGTTTTCTGAAAAAGAACACTACTTTGTGGGGGCAAAAACAAAATAATCCGGATTCTAAATTTTTGCTTTTCAATTGAAATAATAAATCATATTAAAATCACACTAAATGAAATTACAGGTTTTACTTTTTGCTTTCATCTTTGTCTCTTTCATGATATCAGCGCAGGATAAAACTCTGAAAGTTTGGCCAAATGGAGCGCCAAACGATAACGGGATGAAAGAACCCGAAGAAAAATATGACGGTGTTCGGGTTCGCAATGTTTCTGAAGCTGAAATGTATGTTTATTTGCCCGAAAAGGAGAAAAATACTGGTGCAGCGGTTGTAATTTGTCCCGGTGGTGGTTACTGGATTGAGGCCATGGACCACGAAGGTTTTGATATGGCAAAGTGGTTGCAATCAAAAGGAATAGCCGGGATAGTTTTAAAATACCGGCTTCCGTACGGACATCATGAGATTCCTTCGGGCGATGCGCGGCATACCATGCGAATTGTTAGAATGAATGCAAAGGAGTGGGGGATCGACCCCAATAAAATTGGAATTGCCGGTTCCTCAGCCGGTGGCCATTTAGCTTCTACAGTTGGAACCGTGTTCGATTTGGGGAACAAACAAAGCGCCGACCCGGTTGAAAAAATGAGCTGCCGCCCCGATTTTATGTTGCTGCTTTATCCCGTTATCAGTTTTAATGAGGCAATTGGCCACATGGGTTCACGCAAAAACCTGATTGGCGAAGGAAATGACTGGAAACTTGCCAAACAATATTCAAACGAACTGAATGTTACAAAAGATACGCCGCCAACTTTTCTGATTTTGGCCGACGATGATAAAACTGTTATTCCGCAAAACTCAGTGGATTTTTACCTGGCCCTTAAAAAATATGACATTCCTGCTGAGATGCATATTTTTCAGGAAGGAGGACATGGATTTGGGATGACCAAAAAGAACCTGCCCGTTGACCAGTGGCCCGATTTGTTTTATAATTGGCTGAAAGCACAAAAGATCATCAAATAAATGCAGAGAACCCATCCTCTTGAGGTACTGAAATTTTGCCCAAAATGCGGTTCTTCAAAATTTGAAATATCGGGTGAAAGATCATTAAAATGTGGTGATTGCGGATTTCATTATTATATAAATGCTTCGGCAGCAGTTGCAGCTCTGGTAACCGACGGAAAAGGCAGACTGATGCTTGTAACACGCGGAATTGAACCTGATTATGGAAAACTTGATTTGCCCGGTGGCTTTGTCGATCATAACGAAACTCTTGAAACTGCCTTAAAAAGGGAATTGTTTGAAGAGCTGGGAATGAAAACAAAATCTCTCAAATACCTGAGTTCCGCTCCGAATGAGTATATTTTTTCCGGTTTTTCAGTATTTACAGTTGATATGGCATTCGAGGTAATTCCTGAATCAATTGAAAACTTAAAACCGATGGACGATATATTGGATTACAGGTTTTATGCTGAAAATGAATTTAATTACGATGATATTCCGGCTCCATCGATAAAACAATTTGTAATCGATTTTTTTAAAAAATGAATAATATTCAAAACAGAATTGCAGCGCTCAGGGCTGAAATGAAAACTTTGGGTTTGGATGCCTTTTACATTTCGGGAACCGATCCGCATGCAAGCGAATATTTGCCCGAAATGTGGCAGACCAGATCGTTTATTTCAGGTTTTACCGGATCGTTTGGAATTGTTGTTTGTACTGCAACCGAAGCCGGATTATGGACTGATACCCGTTATTTTATTCAGGCTGAAGAACAGCTGCAAGGTAGCGGAATCACCATGCACAAACTTCGTGTACCTGATGCCATTCTGCCCGAAAACTGGCTGGCTGGCGCACTCGTGTCAGGAAACAAAGTTGGGATAGACACGCAAACTATTTCTGTTTCAGGATTTAGGAATTTGCAGAAAACTTTGGCGAAAAATAGCATTGACTTGGTCGCTGTACCTGACCTGTTTGAAATGATCTGGAAAAACCGCCCGCAATTTCCTCAAAATAAAATATTCAATTTTGATATAAGTTTTGCAGGATATTCACGAAAAGAAAAGCAGAATCAAATTGCCAAAAAACTCGATAAGTTAAATGCTGATTTTCATGTAATCACAATGCTCGACGAGTTAGCCTGGCAGTTTAATTTACGCGGGTCTGATATCAGTTACAATCCTGTTTTTATGGGTTTTGGCGTCGTAGGGAAAAAAGAAAATTATCTTTTTGTAAATCAGTCAAAAATTCCTGCCGGATTGGTTACTTTGCTTGAAAATGATGGAGTTACTTTGAAAGATTACAATGCGTTTTATTCATTTCTATCAGAAATTAAAAACCGGAGAATTCTTTTGGATCCACTGACTGCCAATTATAAAGTTTTTCAGGCACTCAGTAAAAACAATGAAATAATTGAAGAAACTTCTTTGATTTCGAAGTCAAAAGCATTGAAAAATGAAACAGAGCTAAATGGATTTCGCAATGCTATGTTAAAAGATGGAGTTGCACTTGTAGAATTCCTGTTCTGGTTAAAATCGAATATCGGAAAAACAGTAATAAACGAATACGAAATTGGACGAAAACTGAACGAGTTTCGTTCAAAACAGAGCAATTTCAGGGGTGAAAGTTTTCCCCCGATTGTTGGCTACAAACATCACGGCGCAATTGTTCATTTAAGTGTTGGCCCTGATGACGCTATAAATCTGGAACCTGAAGGGATTTTACTGTTCGATTCAGGAGGGCAGTATTTGGATGGAACTACAGATATTACGCGGACTGTAGCGCTTGGAGAAGTTTCTGACCGGCAAAAGAAGGATTACACACTCGTTTTAAAAGGGATGATTTCGCTTACAAAGGCTAAATTCATTGCAGGTACAAAAGGTTGTCATTTGGATATTCTGGCCCGAAAACCGCTTTGGGAAAACGGTTTAAATTACGGTCACGGAACCGGTCATGGGGTTGGGCATTTTCTGAATGTACACGAAGGTCCGATGGCAATTCGTCAGGAATACAATGAACACCAGATTGAGCCGGGAATGGTAATGTCGAACGAACCTGCGTTTTACCGCGAAGGGGAATATGGTATCAGAACTGAAAATATGATAGTTTGTGTTGAATTGGAGAAAACGCAGTTTGGCCAGTTCCTTAGTTTTGAAACATTGACTGTTTGTCCGATTGATACAACTTTAATTATTCCTGAACTTTTATCGGAAAAGGAAAAAAACTGGTTGAATGAATATCACAATAAAGTAAATATATTGTTGAAACCTTTGCTTTCGAATGAGTTGCATGGCTTTTTGGATGAATTGACATGCGAGATTTAAATAAAACGAGTGACTCAATAAATATTTTTCTACTTAACAGGGCAGCGTAAAATAAAATTTGCTTCCAACTCCTTTTTGTGTTTCAAGCCAGATTTGCCCACCATTTTTTTCAACAAAATCTTTACTGATAATCAATCCCAAACCTTTAAACGCACTAAAATTGCCATTCAGCTTTTTCTGATTGTCATGTTTAAAAAGTTCCAAAATGTGTGGTTTGTCAATTCCTGCCCCGTTGTCTTCAATGCAGAAAGTGAAAAAATCTTTTTCCTCTGTTGCCGAAATAATTATTTTTCCTTCGGGTTGGGTGTATTGAACTGCATTGGAAATCAGGTTTCTAAATACAGTTGCAATCATATTCCTGTCAGTTCTGATTTTTAATTCAGCATTAATTTTATTTTCAATTTTTATCCCTTTTACTGATGCATTGTTTTTTGTGGTTTTCAATGTCGAATTTACCAGATTGCAAATATTTACTTCCTGCACACACACTTCAAGTTTTTCTTTTTGCAATTTCGACCAATCCAGCAACGTAACAAGTAATTTGTATGTATCATCGGAAGTTTTATGCAAATCACCAATTAAATCAAGTTTGCTTTCTTCGGTAAGGTTTTCCCATTCGTTTAAAAGAATTTCGGAAATACCGAGCAGCGAAAAAAACGGACCTTTTAAATCATGGGCAATAATTGACAAAAAACTGTCTTTTGCCATGTTGGCATCCATAAGTTTATGTATATGTTCTTCAAGCTTTTCCGGTTCCTTTTCTGTTGAAATTAATATTTGATTTTCTGTGTTTCCCTGGATGGGGAGTTTTGTTAACGATTGAGTCGCAATTTCAATTGCAGTTTTGAAATTATCCGAATTCCAGGTATTAGTTAAAAACTGCATGGTGTTAACACTTCCAATAGACTCCTGAATCCTGGTTTGTTGAATTTTATCGGCAATAATTAATATTCCAACCGACAGAAAATAGCTGTTTATTTTGTTGATTAGCTGAATTGTTTCTTTATCGTTATCAATATACTCCAAGACAAACAAATGCTTGTAATGTGGCTGATTCTTGTTTTTTTCGAGCCAGCTAAATAGTTCTTTTTCCCTGTTGAAAACGAATTGGTTTATCACATGTCCGAAATAATTATGTATTTCGCAAATAACACGACTTAACGTGTTGTTGTTGTTTGAGTAACAGACGATTGTCGGGATATTCATTTGGGCCTGATTTCTGGTTTCGATACAAAATTAGAAATATTTTCGAAAAACCAAATACCATTTTATTATTGAACATATATTTATTTCTTGCCGACCGGTACAAATAAAATAAGTGCATTAATTATATATGTGGAAATAATTAAACAGCTGCCTGCAAATTCATTGTAGAAATCGTGTGCAACTTTTCCTGTTAAAGCAATTACACCGCCTGTTACAATTGCCGTTACAACCCTTTTTCTGTTTACTTTCAGGTTTAATAACCCAGCTAGTGTTGGAACAACAAAGGCACCCGAGAAAAAAGTAAGTGCAAACAACAAAGATTGAATAATGGAAGTCATAAAAAGAGCAATAATTATGCTAACAATTCCGATCATGAAAATGAAATAATGTGTGTATTTCAACGCCTTTTTGTTATTTAAATTTCCGGTAGTCAGTTCACTCAATATCATCGACGAAGTGAGCAGAGTTGTATCGGCCGATGACATAACGGCTGAAAGCAGCGCAGCTATAAAAAGTCCGTATGCCCAGCCAGGCATCAAATGCCCGGCAAAACTGACGATTCCTTCATGTGCGTTATTTACTGAAAATATTCCTAACCAGGTTAATGTGAATGACACCGGAATAAGGATAATTGCTACAAGCAGAATACTTCGTGAAGCAGTTTTCTCATCTTTTGCACAAAAAATCCGCGAATAAATATCGGGGCCAACAACAAATGTTACCGAATAGGTGAGAATTAAAATAAGCAAATCGAAAAATGAAAATGAGTCATTAAAAAGTGAGTCGGGCGTTAAACTGTCAAAAGGGTGGACAGAGCTTGTATTAACAGAAAAAACCAATAATACGATAAGCCCAACAACAATTATTACCGACTGAATTGTATCGGTTTTTAGAATACTGATTTGGCCACCGGCAACTGTGTACAAAACAAAAACTACTCCTGATGCAATTGCTGCTTCATTGTAACCAATAAACCCCAAACCGCTTAAGATTTTTGCCGCTGCAATAATTTGGGCGGCAACTACTCCAATCCACGCTATTGGAATTATTAATGATGAAATAAATTCAGCTTTTTTGCCATAAAATTTGCCAAGCAATTCAGGCAAGGTATAATTGCCAAAGCGACTCAGTTTTTTAGTCAGCGGTACAAGAATAAGTAAGCCAAACGAAGCGCTGCACAAAAACCAAAGTGCTGCCCATCCTGTTTTTTGACTTAATTCAATAGTTCCCAGAATTGCTGATCCCCCTAAAATTGTGGCGAGCAAACTTCCCGAAACAGGAATAAGCCCGGCTCTTTTACCCGAAATATAGTAATCAGCCGGAGTTTTAATTTTGAAGTATGATAAAAATCCTACTGCCAAAACCAAAGCGAAATAAACTGCTATAATAATTTTTACCTGCATAATCCTGGAACAAATATGGGAAATTCTGTTTCAAAACCGTACTTTCGTTTAGTAGGTTTAAAAATCATTTCATCGGCCTTTTGTAATAAAAAATTTTGCAGTAAACATAACTTTATGACTTTTACACCAAAAATAGTATTTTCCCTTTTCTTTATTTTAGTAAGCATAATTTCGTGTAAAGAAACAGATAAACTGCCTAATATTGTGCTGATTATGGCTGATGATATGGGTTATGAATGTTTGGGTTGTAATGGTAGTACTGAATATAAAACTCCAAATTTAGACCGATTGGCAGCTGATGGAATACGCTTTGAACATTGTTATTCCCAGCCTCTTTGTACGCCTTCGAGGGTAAAAATAATGACAGGACAATTCAATTTTCGCAATTATGAAGATTTTGGATACTTGAATCCGAATCAAAAAACATTTGGAAATTTGTTACAGGAAGCCGGCTATGCAACATGTATTGCAGGAAAATGGCAGCTAAACGGTCTGAACCGAAACAATCCCGATAATCAGGATGTTAATCGTCCGTATCATTTTGGATTCGATGAATATTGTTTGTGGCAATTGCATCATCAAAAAAAAGACGGGGAGCGATATGCTGATCCGCTGATTACCCAAAATGGAATAGATTTGCCAGGAAATCCCGATTTGTATGGACCGCAGGTTTTTGCTGATTACATTTCAGGTTTTATTGACAGAAAAGCCGGGCAACCTTTTTTTGTTTATTATCCTATGGTATTGGTACACGATCCGTTTGTACCTACCCCGGATTCTCCTGAATGGTCAGATTCGTTGCGCAGATATGAAAATGATACCACATATTTTGCTGATATGATGGCATATACAGATAAAATAATCGGGCAGTTGGAAAACAAATTAAAGGAAAAAGGAGTATGGGAAAACACACTTTTTATTTTTACAGGCGATAATGGAACAAATGTTTCTGTTGTTTCTTCAACAAGTTATGCAAAAGTTAAAGGTGGTAAAGGCTCATCAAAAAACACAGGCAATCATGTTCCACTGATTATCTCGTGGCCTCAAAAAATGGCAGGCAAAAGAGTTTCGGGATCTTTGATTTCATTTGCCGATGTTTTACCAACGCTATGCGAAGCAGCCGGTATTGCACCTTCAAAATATTTGACTGATGGTAAAAGTTTTCTTTCTGATTTGACAGGAAATAACGAAGTTCAGGAAGAAATTTTTATTCACTATTCTCCCCGATGGGGCAATTTCAGAAGCAACAGATGGGTAATGAACAAGGAATACAAGTTGTATCAGGATGGAGGTTTCTTCAATACAGTAGCAGATACTCTGGAAAAATCACCACTTACAATTCTTTCTGAAAAAGAGAAACTTATAAAAGAACAATTCCAATCGGTTTTAAATGAGAAAGAAAAAGAATTTCCATTTCATTTGAATGATTCAGTGTTTCAAATCAAACCATGAAAAGAATTATTTTAATATTGTTTCTTAGCGTAAATCAGTTGCTTTTTGTTACAGCACAACAACAAACTTCTCCCGATTTTACCTGGGGGAACGCTTCGTATTTCAATGTTGGGTTAGGCGAAAAAATTCAGTATAATGAGATCGGGATAAAGCTTTTAAAACTTGAGAACCATTTCTGTCAATTCGAAATAGGAAAGGATACAGTTTGGTTAAAAGTTAGCCGCCGGTCGTTGCCCGGGCAACTTGGAAATCTGAGAATTTTTGTTGCCGACAATGCAAATGTAAAAGCCCTTTCTTCAAATCAACAATTGCATGGCTTAATGAAAAAAGATGCATTGATTTGTTTGTCAAATGTTACAACGTCGCTGCTTGATACTTACGACTATTTGTTCCCGGTAAGTTTTAACGATGGTTTTACGTGGAGTGCAGATGAGGACAGTTATATGTTTTCGTTGTTAAATTATTCTGATAAAAAAAATCAGGGTGTCAATACAAATTCCGGGGTCGATTTTGATTTGCATGACGCACGAGGAATTGAAAAACACTGGATTGTTGCCATAGAAAACAGCTCGGTTGTTTGGGTTGAGAATAAAAATGTTGATAAAGCCGGTAAAGAAGCAGTTGTTTTGTTGGAAAGTGGTTCACAGCCGGGGATTTATTATTTATACAAACACTTGTATAACAAAAATATAGAAGTGAAAAAAGGACAGAAGTTAGAGAGAGGCGAACCGATAGGCACAATTTGGGGCGACGAAAACTGGGGGCACCTCACATTTTCTGTGATTAAATCTGATTCAATTCCTACTCCTGAAAACTGTGACGATAACGTGCTGAACTGCTTTCCGCAAATGTTTGAACTTTATTTTAAGCAAACAGCCGGTTTTCCCCGAACTTTTTCAAAGGGGAGAATTTTCTTTGGAAAAATAGGTTCGCAAAATGGTAATCAGAAAAATACAAGCGCTTTTGAAAGCTATTCAGGCAAAGGTTGGGATTTAGGAAAATGGGATACCGCTGATAAAGTTGAATGGGTATCAAAGGGTTTTGAAGGAAATGTGCGTTTATCGAAAAAGCTGTTTGAGATTACTGCTGCAAAGTGTTCAAACCCCTGTGATTTTTATGATTATGAAATAAATGTGCATAACGGAGTTTACCGGATTAGGGCAAAAATGGGCGATATTAATTTACCAACCTGGCAGAAAATTTCATTTGAAGGCGTTGATGCCGGAACTATTTCAAATGAAAAAGCCGGTTTTAACTGGACTTCTGAAAAGGTTGTGAAAGTAAATGACGGGAAATTAACAATCAGGATTTATATTGACCCTACAAATGAAAA
>DAOPKR010000009.1:2889-5072 GCA_035391305.1 Draconibacterium sp. | reverse complement strand
GCAGCTTTGTATTTTTTTACCAAATGTTCAATGCTTTCGCAGTAAAGACTACCAAAACTATCAACCACATAAATGGTTGGTACACGAGATTTTGCGAGGTCGGCAAGTGCCTGGTCCAAATCAATTTCGTTAACTTTCGAAACAGCCATCAGGTTAATTGTAACTTCGTAACCTTTGTCCATGCAGTGTTCGGCAAGCCAAACCGCTTTATCAACCTGATGAACGTAACAGGCAACCCTCATCATATCAATTAAACTTTCGTTGGCAGGAGGAATATCGTCGGGGTGAATACGGCCAATATCAGCCATTGCCGAAATTTTCAGGTTTGTATTATTGTCACCCATAATACGGCGCAAATCCTTGTCGTCACAAAATTTCCACGGGCCAAATTCTTTTCGCGAAAATGCCGATTCACTGCTTCTGTAACCGATTTCCATGTAGTCGATACCTGCTTCAACACAGGCATCATAAACTCCGCGCACAAACTCATCGCTGAACTGCCATTTATTCATCAACCCACCGTCACGCACAGTGCAATCCATTACTTTTATATCTTCTTTATACATTATTCCTTATTTTTCATTTTTAATAATTCCATTTCGTGCTCTATGTTGCTGTTTACCAGTAAAGTGTATATTTTTTCGAAAGTATCGGCATTGAGTCCTTTAGATTCTGCCCATTTTTTTCGCTGAAAAATTACCTGATCTTTTCTTTCCCGGGCAATTATCGCATCCTTGTCATGCTTAAACCGTACAATTTCTTCAACATATTTGTGCCTTTCAGAAAATAACGAAATTATGTGTTCGTCGATTTTATCAATCTCGTTTCTTATTTCTTCCAGCGACTTGCAATCTTCCGGAGTTTTAAAAGCCATATTCTGATAAATTAAAACTTTATTAATCGATTTTATGTTTTTCGCAAATAAAACAAATATGGATGGATTTAAGTAATAATTTGTAAATAAACAGATGCTGTTTATGGGAATTTATAATGAATATCAATAAAAAAATGATAATTCAGAATAGATGAAAAAACTGCCTTTTAAGAAATCAAAACTCAAAAATCATTCCTGTTTTAACCTGTATTATATCGAAAACATTTGAAAATGCAAGCAAGGCAGGTAACTCAGTACAATGCGATGGATAAAGTCTTTCAACATTATTGGTTTTGAAATATTGAATAGTTTCAGAAGTTTGACGATTGTTTGTTTTTAAATGAAATCCGCCAATCACGGCCTTTATTTTTTGAATTTTAGTTACATTTTTTGCATGTTCACAAATATTGCAAATGCCTGAATGAGAACAGCCTGTGATGACAACCAGTTCGTTTTTTATTGTTGCTGCCAGGGCTGAATCATCCAAAATAAAATCATCTGCACCGTTTTCAAGTTTAAAAGCTGTTGTTTTACTTTCGAAGTTGTTATTTCGGGGTATTTCACCCAGGTAAAAAAGGTTTTCTGAAATTTGAAGGGGTTCCTTTGTTTCGGTTATCCTGAAAGTTTCGGATAATTCCTTTTTTGTAAAACTCAGGCCAACAGGTGAGTCATCGGTTTTATGAAATCGCCTGACGAACGAATCAGGGTGCGTAATCAGTATTTTGTTTGTCAGAAATTGAAGCCCGTCACCGTGGTCCCAATGTCCGTGGCTGAGAACAACATTTTCAACATTGTTGCAAATATCAATTCCCAGCATCGCGGCGTTTTTAAGAAAAACATTGGTATGACCGGTGTCAAAAAGTATTTTTTCTCCGTCAATTTCAATAAGGTACGAAAGTCCGTGTTCTGCAAGTAATTTTCCACCTGCCACATTTTCTGTCAATATGCTGATTTTCAAATTCTTCTTTTTTATTTTTTAAAAAATTAAATTAAGAAGTTTTTGCTGAAAGTTGGTTTTAATTACTGACCGTTTTTATCATGATGCTGGTGATGATGATTATGCTGGTGATCGTGATGATGGTCGTGGTGATGATCATGATTACAGTTGTTTTCAGATAACTCAAGTGTTTCATCCAAAAAGCTTTCAACAAGTGAATTTGAATAAAGAATTGGGGCTCCTTTGTGCACTTTTATTTGAAAAAGATTCAGGATTTTGAATGCTCTCTCTCCAATACCACCGGCAATAACATCAGTAACTCCTTCGTTTGCAAGCCATTTTGGAAAAACTCCGGGTTCGTGTGGTGGAGGG
>DAOPKR010000009.1:0-2789 GCA_035391305.1 Draconibacterium sp. | reverse complement strand
TTGAAATAATTTGAATTCGTTATACCAGAGTGTATATAAATCTATTGCAATGTGTAATGAATAACTATCTTTGCAAATCTTTAAAAAAATGGAAAAATGATACAAATAACACTTCCTGATAACAGTGTTAGGGAATATGAAAGTGGGGTAAGTGGTTACGAAATTGCAAAATCAATTTCAAATAGTTTGGCAAAAGAAGTTTTGTCGATTTCTGTGAACGGCGAAGTTTGGGATTTATCGAGAAAGATAAACACAAATGCCTCAATAAAACTGCATACATGGGACAGCAAAGAAGGTAAGGAAACTTTCTGGCATTCATCGGCACATTTAATGGCTGAGGCAATTGAATATTATTACCCCGGAACAAAATTTGGAATCGGTCCGACCGTTGATACGGGTTTTTATTACGATATAGATTTACCCAACGGAGAGTCGCTTTCAGATAAGGATTTACAAAAGATTGAGCAAAAAATGCTTGAACTTGCTCGCCAAAAGAATGATATTGTTCGCTCAGAAATTTCCAAAGCTGATGCTTTAAAAATGTTCACTGTTAAAAATGATGAACTGAAACTTGAATTAATCAGCGAATTGGAAGACGGAAAGATTACTTTGTACAATCAGGGAAATTTTACTGACTTGTGCCGTGGACCGCACTTACCAAATACAGAATATATTAAAGCGATTAAACTCACCTCAATTGCAGGCGCATATTGGCGGGGAAACGAAAAAAACAAAATGTTGACCCGTATTTATGGCGTTACCTTTCCAAAGCAAAAAATGCTCGAAGAGTATTTGGTTATGATTGAAGAAGCCAAAAAACGCGACCACAGGAAAATTGGAAAGGAAATGGAACTTTTTGCATTTTCCGAGGCAGTTGGTCAAGGACTTCCGTTGTGGTTGCCAAAAGGTACCCAGCTAAGAATGCAACTGGAAGATTTTCTGAAAAAAGTTCAGAAAAAATATGGTTATGAGCAGGTTATGACGCCTCATATTGGCGATGTGAAGCTTTATAAAACTTCTGGGCATTACGAAAAATACGGAAAGGATTCATTTCAGCCCATTTCAACTCCTGTTGAGGGAGAATCGTATTTGCTGAAACCAATGAACTGTCCGCACCATTGCGAAATTTATAAATTAAAGCCAAGGTCGTACAAAGACTTACCGGTTCGGATGGCCGAATTTGGTACAGTTTACCGTTACGAAATGAGTGGCGAATTGCATGGATTGACGCGTGTTCGCAGTTTTACCCAGGATGATGCGCATCTGTTCTGCCGCCCCGATCAGTTGAAAGACGAATTCAAAAAAGTAATTGATATAGTTTTTATAATTTTTAAAGCTTTAAGTTTTGATAATTATACAGCTCAAATTTCATTGCGCGACCCCAACAAACCTGAGAAATATATTGGATCGCCAGAAAATTGGGACAAAGCCGAGCGTGCCATTATTGAAGCTTGCGAAGAAAAAGGATTGGAAACTGTTACTGAATTGGGTGAGGCTGCATTTTATGGCCCAAAACTCGATTTCATGATTAAAGATGCTCTTGGCAGAAGCTGGCAGTTGGGAACCATTCAGGTTGATTACAATCTTCCCGAACGTTTTAAGCTAGAATACATTGGCGCCGACGATAACCGCCATCGTCCGGTTATGATCCACCGCGCGCCGTTTGGATCGATGGAACGTTTTGTGGCAGTTTTAATTGAACACACCGCCGGAAAATTCCCGTTATGGCTAACTCCTGAACAGGCAGTGGTTTTACCCATAAGTGAAAAGTATAATGATTATGCGAAAAAAGTTTCAGATTTTCTAAATAATTCCGATATTCGCACCGTCATTGACGACCGTAATGAAAAGATTGGTAGGAAGATACGTGACAACGAACTTAAAAAGATACCTTATTTGCTGATTGTTGGCGAAAATGAAGCCGAAAACGAAACAGTTTCGGTACGCCGGCAGGGAGAAGGAGATAAGGGAGCGATGAAAACCAGCGATTTCGCTGATTTTGTTTTAAAAGAAGTAAGAGAACAGCTTTCAGGATTGTTTAACTAATATAGGAGGAATTTAAAATAGCTATTAAAAATCGAGGTCCAAGAAATTTCCAACCCAGAGCAGAGTTGGAACCTCAACACCGGTTAAATCATAAAATCAGGGTACCACAGGTAAGGTTGGTAGGAGATAATATTCCCGAACCAGGAATTTTTGCTTTACGTGATGCCCTAAAACTTGCAGAAGAGTTGGAGTTGGATTTGGTTGAAATTTCACCAAAAGCCGAGCCGCCGGTTTGCAAAATTACTGATTACTCCAAGTTTCTTTATCAGCAAAAAAAGAAACAAAAGGAGATGAAAGCCAAAACAGTTAAAGTGGTTGTAAAAGAAATCAGGTTTGGTCCGCAAACCGACGAACACGACTTTAACTTTAAACTCCGACATGCTGAGAATTTTTTAAAAGATGGAGCCAAAGTAAAAGCCTTTGTTTTTTTTAAAGGACGCTCAATCCTGTTTAAAGAACAGGGAGAGATTTTGCTTTTAAAACTGGCTACAGGCCTCGAAGAGATTGGTACTGTTGAACAATTACCAAAACTCGAAGGCAAACGAATGACAATGTATATTTCACCGAAAAAGAAATAATAGTTCTTTGATAACATTTTAATTAAGTAGGATTATGCCAAAAATGAAGACAAATTCCGGAGCTAAAAAACGCTTTAGACTTACCGGAAGTGGGAAAATTAAAAGGAAACATGCCTACAAAAGCCACATTTTGACTAAAAAAAGTACAAAACGTAAACGTAACTT
>DAOPKR010000008.1:18769-67463 GCA_035391305.1 Draconibacterium sp. | reverse complement strand
ATTCAATGTTACATTATTCTTTCCAAACCGGTATTCTGCCGGGTGTCCAGGGAGCTCCAATTTTATTGAGTTCCGCTTCCAGTGCCGGAATATCAGTTTCAACTATTCTTTTTAATGCCTCCAAAACCGGTGGGAATTCAGCTTTTAAAATTTCGAAATTCTGCTTTTCTGTTTCTGTAATTCCGCTTGTCGATCCCATGTGTGTGTATGTAATTGTTCCTAACCGCGAATTCAGTGGAACCTGTTCCGGAGGTGTTTCTTCAGCACTGGCTTTTGCCTTAACCCCGCTCATTTTGAAATTAAGTTCTTCCAATTCTTTTCCCAAAGCACGCGCTTTATTCATCAGCACCTGGCTTGTTCCGGGAGTTGAGTAAATTGCCTGTTTGATATTTTCAATTTTCGTACTGGTTTCATCAATCAGTCTGCCGGTTCCTACAACAGCAACGGCAAGCTTACTTACATTTTTAGCAAATTCAACATTCTCTTTGTAGTTTTCTGCCGGAAGTGTCGTATTATCCAGTTTCCTGCATGTGAATTCAGCAGGTTCAACCAAATTTGTCAATTCACCTTCGTGCCACATTTGCAGGCCGACTTTATATTTTCCGGGCATCACCAAAATGCCGCCTCCGCCACCACCACGGCGACCCCGGCGGCCACTTTCTGCAATTGGGCTAAAACTTCCGCTTACGTTCACACTTGTTGGCATCGAATATCTTAAATCCCAGTTAATACGGCTCAATCCTTTTGCAGGAGAAGTTGTTAGCTGGCGTACTACATTTCCGGCTGCATCATAAATTGTAAAAATTAAGTGCGATTTTTCTTCTTTTTCTTCAAGTTCCATTTCCCTCCAGGTTGGCTGCGGAATTGGTTTCCCATCTTTAAATAATTTCTTTTCTTCATCTTTTCTCAACTGCTCTTTAGTTTTTGGAACTTCATTTAAATAATAGGTAAAAGTTGCTCCAAAATCTGGATTATCAGAAGAAAAGTAAGTGCTGCCCTGGTTGCCTTTTCCACTTGTTTGTGCAAACATTAATGCATCTTTTACAGGGAAAATGGTTGCTTTCGTTTCTTTTAACTCTTCCGAAATTTTTCGAAGCGGACTATAATTATCGAGAATATAAAAACCACGGCCAAATGTTGCCAAAACCAAATCACATTCACGTTCCTGGATGACAATGTCGAAAACTGCAATAGTTGGCAACCCTGATTTTAGCTGAACCCAGTTTTTACCTCCATCAATTGTGAAAAACACGCCAAATTCGGTTCCGGCAAATAAAAGGTCAGGATTTACAAAATCCTGAACAATTGTGTGAACTGTCCCGTTTTCAGGAAGGTTTCCGCTAATTGAAACCCAGGTTTTTCCCTTGTCAGTACTTTTTAAAATGTAGGGTTTAAAATCATCGTTTTTCAAATTATCAAAAGTTGCATACACAACGTTTTCATCAAATCGGTCTGTAAGTAAATCGCTTACATAAGTATATTGCGGAATACCCTGAAATGATTTAACCTGCGACCACGAATCACCTCCATTTTCGCTTACGGAAATCACACCATCATCAGTTCCGGCATACAAAAGTCCTTCTTTCAGTTTTGATTCTTCGAGTGCTACAATAGTTCCCCACTGCGAAGTTGAGATATCTTTGGCAACCGCGTCAGCAGGCCAGTATTTTCCCATCACCGGGAAACTGTTTCTGTCAACCTGTGCTGTTAAATCTTCACTGATTACTGTCCATGAATTGCCCCTGTTGTCGCTCCTGAAAACTTTATTAGCAGCCATATACAGGCGCGTTCCTTTGTGCGGGCTAACAAACATTGGCGTATTCCAATTCCACTTGTACGTTAATTCACCTTTTCTTTCAGTTGGTTTGATATCAATTCTCTCTCCGCTTTTTCTGTCGAACCGAACAACATTTCCGTATTGCGATTCACTGTAAATAATATCGGGATTATCAGGATCGGTTGCTGCCCAAAAACCATCGCCGCCAACGGTTACAAACCAATCGTCATTTACCACTCCGTCACGGTTTGTGTTCATTGACGGACCTCCCATACTGTTGTTGTCCTGCGTACCGCCATAAACATAATAGAAGGGTTCGGCATTGTCAACGTTGACCCTGTAGAATTGAGTTACCGGAAGGTTTTCTTTAAAATCGAAAGTTTTACCGGCATCCCAGGTTTCGTAAATCCCGCCATCGCCGCCAATCATGTAGTGCTCAGTATCTTGAGGGTCAATCCATATTGCATGGTCATCAACATGTCTTCCATCTGTACTTATTGTTGTCCAGGTTTTTCCACCATCTTTGGTAAAACGGGAAACTGTTTCAGTAGAATATACTTTGTCAACGTCTTTTGGGTCGCACACAATTTCGTTGTAATACTGACCACTTGATGCATAATCGCTCATTTTTTCCCAGCTTTCGCCTTTATTTACCGAACGGTAAAATCCACTTTTTCCCTCAGCAGCTTCCATAATCAGGTAAACAACATTGGCATCAACCGGGGAAACATCAATTCCCATTCCGCCAATATCTACTTTAGGTAAACCTTCCATAATTTTTCGCCAGTTTTCGCCACCATCTGTTGATTTATAAACAGCCGATTCCGGTCCTCCACCAATCTTTGAGAACGAGGTACGGCGGCGTTGTTCCGAAGTAGCGTACATAATATCAGGATTTGAGGGATCCAATTTTACATTGTTTACACCCGTATTCTCGCTAATTTCCAGAACTTTTTTCCATGTTTTTCCTCCATCTCCGGTTTTATACAACCCGCGTTCAGAGCCCGGCCCCCAGGCTGATCCTTCGGCAGCAACAAAAACAATATCCGAATTTCTTGGATCGATTGCGATGCCTCCAATTTGCCGGCTTTCTTTTAAACCCATGTTTTTGAATGATTTTCCACCATCAAGCGACTTGTAAATACCATCGCCGTAACCCAGTGCACGCTGATGATTATTTTCGCCGGTACCCACCCAAATTACATTATAATTATTTGGATCAATCTCTACATCGGCAATCGAATAGGCGCCATAATTATCGAAAATCGGTGTCCAGGTTGTTCCGTTATTGGTGGTTTTCCAAACATGGCCACTGGCAACAGCAACGTAGTATTCTTTTGTGTTTTTCGGGTTAACGGCAAAGTCGGCAATTCTGCCACTTGCCCATGCAGGCCCGATACTTCTAAATTTTAAACTGGTTACTAACCCGCTGTTGATGAACGCCTTTTCCTCACCCTTTTTTTCATCTTCCTTTTCTTTCTGTTTTGCAAATGCTACCGTTGAAGAAAGCAATACTGCAACCACAAACCATACAAATTTTCTCATATTATATTTTTTATATTGAATTTAATTTCGATTCGGTAAATGTTGGTTTTAAAAGTCGTAAAAAATACAATAATAAAAGTGGTTGAAATAAGATAAAAATCACAAATAAAATAAATGAGATTAAAATCTAATCTTAATTTTTAACACTGACTAATTATTAGTAATGATATGAAGAAAACAACCCTGTGATTTTACTCACGCAAGTACTTTTGAAATTATCAAAGATTTATTTTTTTATTTGATACAACTTCCACCACGGGGTTGTTGGCGATTCGTGGTGTTCCCAGTGATATCCAAAAAAGTAACACGAAAGCATTGCCCATAAATGGTTGCGTTTTTGGGTGCGTGAGTTGTGTGGGTTCATTTTGGCTGAAAATGGACGTCGGTGAGGTAAGTAAGTTCCAAAGAAAAAAAGTTGCAAGGTTGCCAGAACTGCCGGCACTACCCAAAATGAAAGTAATTGAGGTTCGGAAAACCAAATTAATAAAACATTGAAAGTGACGGCCATCAACAATATTTGCCACCAGGTTGTGTAGTTTTTCAGGAAAATTAACCACCAAATAATGAAATTGTTGCTTTTTGGTGAAAAATCAGGGTCTTGTTCAGTAGCCGGAAAACGGTGGTGTAAATAATGTTTTTTTGATAGTACTTTGAACGACAAAAAAGCAAATAAGGTGGTTGCCAAATGACCGATAAAATTATTCAACGCGCGATTTTTTGCGACAACTCCATGCATCGCGTCATGACCCGTAATAAAAAGGCCTGTATATAAATAAGTTTGCAGTAATATGTGAAAGTAATAAAACGGGTTTAGAAGGTTGAAATCGACAAAAAGCAGGGCATAAACAAGGTGTCCGGCCCACAATAATATTATTATGATTGCAACAAATATTCCCACAATAAATTGTTTTTGGGAAATTTAAAGATTTCCGGTCAATGAAAAAACTTTAGAAGCTTAAAACTTCCTTTAGGTTTTTATATCCGGTTTTACTTACTTTCAATTTCGTTTTATCGTGCAGAATAACTATGTACGACTCTTTTTCGTATTGCTGAATTTCGTTGATTTGAGACACTTTAACAATGTATGAACGATGAATCCGAACAAATTCTTTTGAATCGAGCGAGTCTTCAAAATAGTGCATTGTTTTTTGTTTCATGTGCCGGCCTTCGTTTGTATATATCATTACATAGTCATCCATCGATTCGATATAACGAATTTGATCGACCGGGATGATATGAATTTTATGACGGTCTTTTACAACAACTCTGTCTAAAACGTCTTCTTTGGGGAAGTTTTCTATTTTTTCTGCAACATCCGAAACCACTCCTTCTTTCTGTATGCGATCCACAACTTTATCAACCGCTTCAAGCAATCTTTCTTTCGAATATGGTTTTAAAAGATAGTCGGCTGCATTAAATTCAAAAGCTTTTATCGCATACTGATCATAGGCAGTTGCGAAAATAATCTGAGGTTTGTGTTCCAATAATTCAAGCAATTCGAAACCGGTTATTTTTGGCATTTGGATATCAAGAAAAACCAAATCAGGTTTCAATTCATTGATCATTTTTACGCCTTCGAAGCCGTTTTCGCACTCGGCAATAATTTCAATTTTATCATTTCCTTTAAGAAAAGATTTCATCAGATTACGCGCTAATTCTTCGTCTTCGACAATTATGGTACGTAGTTTTTCGAACATTTTATTTTGTTTTTTGTGGAATAGTCAAAGTTACAGTAAATTCTTTTTTGTTGTCGGCTAATTTTAGTAAATATGGGTTACCATAGATAATTTGCAATCTGTCGCGAATATTGTGCAAACCAATTCCTTCACCTTTTTTTGAAAGTACATTTGCATCGTACGGATTACTGATTATGATTTGCAAAAACTCTTCGTTGCAGGTACAAACTGTTTTGATTTCAACTGGTTCAGTCGCTTCATATACACCATATTTTATGGCATTTTCATAAAGAGGTTGTAAAATCATATTTGGTATTTCGGCTTTCAAACAATTATTGTCAATCTCAAAAATTGGTACCAATTTACTTCCAAACCTTACTTTTTCGATTTGTAAATACAGTTTGTTATTCTCCAGTTCCTGCTTAAAAGTCACTTTTTCTTTTTGATCGTGTTTTAAAGAGTAACGCATTAATTGCGAAAGATTGATTACCATTTCCTGTGCCCTTGCCGGATCTGACATGGTTAAGGAAGAAATACTGTTTAAACTGTTGAATAAAAAGTGCGGGTTGATTTGTGATTTTAAGGCATGCAGCTCTGCTTCTTTTACAAGCGAAAGTAATTTTCCTTCATTGAGCACTTTTTCCTTAAAACTTTGGTAGTAGTTGACTGCATAAAAGAATACCACAAAAATAAAGTACATCATATAGCCGCCAAAAACACGGTTTACCATTCCGTGCTTTATCCAGGTTTCGGCATCAGGATGCACCAGTTTAATAATAACAACACCCAGATACATCCATATAAAAACAATGATTGTTGCAGCTATTAAATGTGCAAAAATTATTCGGTAAGCACTGTTGTTTTCGAGAGTTGTGTATTTAATAACATACCAGATTGAAGCACCAACCAGCGCGTAAATAATAATAAATGAAAAAACTTCGACAGAAGCAATCTGGAAATCGATGCCATTTGCGAAAACAGAAACCAGCACCATTACAATTGACGCAACGAGCCAGAATAAGCCGTAAAAAATAGTGAGCCGCGGATTTGTAATAAATGGGTGGCGAAGTTCCATATTTAGAAATGTTTTATTTCAACACCACCAAATGCAGAAAATCCTCTGATTATTAAAGTTTTTGAAGGATTTGAAACTATCTGTCCAAATGTTGAGCCCCGTTTATCAGTAAATGCACCAAAAATAGCTGTAACTTCATTTTTGATGGTCCAATCGGGCGGAACTTTAAAACTGCAACCACCAAAAACGCAAACACACTCAATCATTGCACCATTTTCAGAAAGCTGTGCCTGGCGTAAATCATATTCAGTACCGCCAAACATGGATGTGGTTTTTCCTCCAACAAAATTCAGTGAATTAATAAATATTTCGCGCCCGCCAAAAATCACAAAATCATCAAAATAATCCATGCCAACTTTGCTCTTTTCAGTATTAAAATGTGGTTCTCCCTTTTTACGTCCGTGCGTAACCAGCATTATCACTCCAATACTTATAATAATTACCGGCCAGCCTATTTGCCGCAAAGCTCTTGGGATTTCGTAAACCTCGTCTATCAGGAAAAACCCGCCTACAAGAATTAAAACTGTTCCCGTGGTTTTGTTTCCGCCAATTATCGAAAAAACGCCAATTCCAATCAGCAGCATTTGCCATGAGATGAAAATATCTTCCCAGGCATCGGGTATAATATCTAATCTTTCAAGAATCCACAAAGCCCCGATTGCAATAAGGAAAATTCCCAAATACACCCTTTTGTTTTCTGACACCCGGTTTTCCATAATTTCTGTATTAATCTGATTTTATGTATTTTATTCAAATTTTGCGAACAATTAATGCAACTCCTAAAGCTACCAACAATACCGGAAAGAACATAGAGAAAGTGAGTCCCGGCAAAACAAATATTTTAGGAAGTAAAAAAATCCCGCCAATTACAATCAAAACTACTCCGGACGAACGTTTACCGGCCATCAAAACTAAACCCACGATTATTAAAATCATTGGCCACGAGAAAATAAAGTGAGTTAAATCGTGAAACATGTTTTTGAATGGAAAGAAAAGGTTTTGAAGATAGAACTTTGGCCATTCAAAATAAATCCCGATTTTTCGCAAAAGCCACAAAGAACCAATTCCGATTAAAACAAAGGCTAAAACTACTCTTGAATTGCTATTTTCAGGTTTGTTTTCCATAACGTTTTATTAATAGTTTTGAAATTCAAATATATCAATTCAATGTTAACATAGGTACTTAACATTCGGTTAACATGGGGTATGAATCGGTGAAAAGTGTTTTTGGGGTTAGAAGGCGTAATTTGACTCAATTTTCTAACCCGAAGACAGGTATTTTAAAATGCTTAATGTCAGTTGAAAGTTAGTAAATGAATTTTCAATGAGGGTACTTTTAAAAACCAAAAACTCAAAATTCAATTTGATATTATTGAATTTTGAGCTTCGAATTGGGGATTGTTTAAAATCTTTAATTATTTTTTTTGACTTTTAATTTTTATTCTGCTCTCTCACCCATGAATCCCGCAACTGCACTGTAAGGTTGAATACAGGTTTTTCACTCGTCGAATCCAAATCGAGGTTAAAATAACCCAGCCTTTCAAATTGAAAATGATCGAGAGGTTTAGCATTTTCCACAAATGGTTCGATATAACAGTCAGATAATACCTTTAATGAATCAGGGTTCATAAACTCCTTGAAATCAATATCCTTGTGTCCATCCGGATTTTCATCTTTAAACAAACGGTCATACATTCTGACTTCAGATTTAATTGCATGTTTAGCTGAAACCCAGTGTAAAGTGGCTTTCACTTTGCGGCCATCGGGCGAGTTACCACCTTTTGAAGCTGGATCATAAGTACAAAGCAACTCTGTTACATCCCCGTTTTCATCCTTAACAACCTCGTTGCAAGTTATAAAATATGCGTATCGCAACCTTACTTCAGTTCCGGGTGATAATCGGAAAAACTTCTTTGGCGGATTTTCCATAAAATCTTCCCGTTCAATATATAACTCATTTGAAAAAGGTACTTTTCTCAAACCCATTCCTTCATCTTCCGGATTATTTACTGCATCAAGTTCTTCAAAACCGGTTTCAGGATAGTTTGTAATAATAACTTTCAGTGGATTCAAAACACCCATTACACGCTGCGCGGTTTTGTTTAAATGTTCGCGTACACTGTATTCGAGTAGCGAAACATCAATCATCCCGTCAACTTTTGTTACACCAATCCTGTCCGAAAAATTACGGATCGACTCGGGTGTGTAACCTCTTCTGCGCAAGCCCGAAATGGTGGGCATCCGCGGATCATCCCAACCACTAACGTGTTTATCCTTCACCAATTCAAGCAATTTTCGTTTGCTCATTACTGTGTAAGTGAGGTTTAATCTTGCAAATTCAATTTGACGCGGACGATAATCAGTTTCCTGCAACTGGTCAACAAACCAGTTATATAATGGGCGGTGAACTTCAAATTCGAGTGTGCATATTGAATGAGTAATTCCTTCCCAGAAATCGCATTGGCCGTGTGCAAAATCGTACATCGGGTAAACACACCATTTATCACCGGTGCGGTGGTGGTGAGCCTTCATTATGCGGTAAATTATCGGGTCGCGCATGTGCATGTTTGGCGAGTTCATATCAATTTTTGCCCTTAGTACACAAGCCCCTTCATCAAACCCGCCGGTTGTCATTCTGTTGAATAATTCAATATTTTCATTAACAGAACGGTTTCTGAACGGACTTTCAGTGCCAGGTCGGGTAGGTGTGCCTTTCTGTATGCTAATGGTTTCGGCATCCTGATCATCAACATATGCTTTGCCTTCTTTAATGAGTTGAACAGCAAATTCGTGCAACTTCACAAAATAATCGGAAGCATAATACAAACGGTCAGCCCAGTCGAAACCCAACCAATGAACATCTTCCATAATCGACTCAACGTATTCGGTTTCTTCTTTCGAAGGATTTGTATCGTCGAATCGTAAATTACATTTTCCGTTAAATTTTTCAGCAATCCCAAAATTCAGGCAAATTGATTTTGCATGACCAATGTGCAAATAACCATTGGGTTCAGGGGGAAAACGTGTGTGTACGCGTTTATTGTTTTTCCCTAGGTTCAGGTCGTCTGAAATCTGAGAATGTATAAAATTTACTTTTTTCTGAACGTCAAGACTTTCTGGTGTATTTTTATCTGGCATTGTCTGAAATTTTTATCTGCTTAAATCGACCGCAAAATTAAAAAATGATTTGTTAGAACGTTTAAACGCAGCTTGTTTTATCGCATTATCTCACTTATTTTTAATTTCGCCAAAAAAACAATGGTAATTATTGAAATTGAAGGAATGAAATTTTATGCTTTTCACGGGCATTTTGAATCGGAACAAATTGTTGGGAATGAATTCAGCATAGATTTAAAGATTGAAGCCGACAACGGAAAAGCAACAATTTCTGACAATTTGGACGATGCTTTAAATTACCAAACTGCATATGAAATAGTAAAACAGGAAATGACCCAGCCCTCGAAATTGCTCGAAAATGTTGCAACAAGGGTTTTAAACAGTTTGTATGAACATTTTGCAACAATAAAGAAAGCAACCATTAAAATCTCAAAAATTAATCCGCCAATGGGCGGCGAAATCGAAAAGGTTAGTATTACACTGTCAAGATAATATGTTGTATAATATAAAAAATCGTCGTAAAAACCCGACTATCCTCAAATTTTCAAAGCAATAAATCAGTAATTTTGACAAAATAATTTTACAACTATTAAATCATGTTTTTATCAGAAAATATATTGAACGAAGGAAGGAATTCCGTTAAAAATGCAAAAGTTATAACCCGAAGACATTCGGAAGGAAAGAACCCAAAAACTGTGTTGTCCGAAACCAGGTTGCCGGCATTCAAATCAACAAAATCTCGGGCTTGTGTAAATTCCAACTGGCAGAAACTGCGCGGATAACTTCTTTTCACAATAACTTCTTGTTTGAATTGCAAAAATTCTTAGATTTGCAGACCAAAATAAAAAAATGGTCTCTTGGCCGAGTGGCTAGGCAGCGGTCTGCAAAACCGTGTACGGCGGTTCGAATCCGCCAGAGACCTCTTATAAATTACAAACCGGTTGAAGTTTAAAAAGTTCAACCGGTTTTTTTTTGAAATAAATATCGCTTTAAAAATCGTTTTGATGCATTTATTTAACGACAAAAAGTATCCAGTATTTATTGTCTCTCAAAATGATTTTTAAGACATTGTCGTGAAATTCAAAAGAATTATATTTTGATGAAAATTGAATTTCAACTTCTTTTATGGTTGAATTAATAAAGAACTACATTAATAAGTTTCAATGTATTATTATTCGAAAGTGAAAATGAATCACCTTTTTGTGATATTTACAAGATGAAAGTTTTACTAATTATCTTCCAATTTCCACTTGCATTGATCAGGCTGATATTTATTGTTTTTATGTCGGCTTATGTTGTAACTGTTGGTTGGTTTTGGCTGAAAATTTTCGGTTTTAGTAAACGCCTGCAAAAGTGGGTGATGCAAACCTGGGGGAAAAGCATCCTTTTCTTTTGTGGAATCAGGATTGAAAGAAATGATTTACCGGCTATGGAAAACTTCATTTTAATGCCCAATCACCGGAGTTATATCGACATTTTTATTGTAGCCGCATTAACTCCGGCTGCGATGGTAAGTAAATCAGAAATAAAGAACTGGCCTTTGGGAAAATTGGGTGTAAAAGTTACAAATTCAATACTTGTTGACAGATCGGAATTAAAAAGTTTGATTAAAACGATGAAAAAGATAAAGGAATCGGTAAATAACGGGATTCCGGTGGTGTTATTTCCTGAAGGTGGAACTTATATAGGGCCACTGACAAAGCCATTTAAAAACGGGAGTTTCCAAATTGCTGCTGATGCCAGAATACCTGTAATTCCAATGGCAATTAATTATTCCAATGTTGAAGATGCCTGGGTAGGTGACGAAAAGTTTTTGTCTCATTTTTTCAGGCAAATGGGAAAGCCTTTTACAAGGGTTTTTGTAAAATATGGGCTCCCTGTTATTGGGGCCAATTACAAACAAATTCAAAATGAAACTAAAGAGCAAATCGATTCGATGCTTTCAGAAATTAACAGTTCAACTTATAAATAACTCCTTTTTTTTAACCAATAAAAGAAAGGATTTCCTAAAATAGTATTCATTATTTATTTCAAAGCTGATATATGTAGCCGAATTCCAACTGCTGTGGGCAAACATTATAAACTTTAACGACAGTTCAATTGATTTCCATCTGGAAAATGTAACACTAAAATGGCTTTCGCCATGAAAATTCTGGATACTACCATTCCCAAATGTAAATTCGACAAAAGTTACTCCGCACTTAATGCCACTATTAATAATGTCAATACATTTTGAACCCACGCACAAAAAACAATTCCTCTTGAATAGATTAATGTATAGATGAGTATAATTATTATCGAAAATAGTTTCTTAAAAAGATTAAAAGAAAAGTATTCAGTATTTTTCAAAAATGGGTTTACCATTGTAAAATACTCAGAAAAACCTATGGCTTAAGCGGCAATTGGTGCAGAAAAGCCAACTATCAGTGATAACCAGCCGCTTAAAAATCCGAGCATTGGATTAAAAAGTTTCGTTATAAAAATATATTCTCTTCCGGCTTCGGGGAAATTTGCACCTAGTTCACCAAAAGCGATTGCGCCGCAAATTGAAAAGACTCTTCCATCAAACCAAAGTAACAGCATCATCAAAGGAAGGCCAACATATCCCATCATTAAAACCTGAAGTTGTGAAGATACCAATCTCAATGATATTTGCCACAACAATGTTAGTTACGGAGAATAATCCCGGTTTCCTGGACAATTTGATTTTGGCGTTATTCAAAATAACCTTATTAATTGCATCAAAACCACAGTATGGGATAAAAAATATATTATTTGTCCTTTAGTTTATAACTAATCGATATTCCGGATCGGCTTGATTTATCAATTGTTGTTTTGTAATTTTTCAAACTTTCAACATAATCTAAAAACTCGGTTACTCCTGACGCTTTCATTGCTGTATTATGAGCGGTAAAACAACCCCCAATCACAAGTTTTGGATCCATTGCAATGAAATAGTTTTTGTACCAATATTTATCAGCATCACTAAAAACAAAATCATATTTTCCGGGTAAATTAGGAACAAGATCATGAGCATCAGCTAATCGTGCGTCAATAAATTTATCAACTCCAGCTTTTTTAAAATTTGATTTTGCTTGCAGGTAACGCCTTTTGTCAATCTCAATTGTAATTAATTTTCCACCGGTTTTGCTTAAAGCCCAGGCAATCCAGATGGCTGAGTGACCTGTGGAGGTACCAATTTCAACAGAGTTTTTAAAATTATTTTCAACTATAATATCATATAATATTTTGCCGTCATTGATGGGGATATTCATATCTCCCCAATTTTCCGCATTATCTTTTAAAAATGCTTTTACCTTTTTGTCTAGTTCATTTTCTACGGCGGGATATTGCGCCCATCCGCGCGAAAAACTACAAAGCACTATTATAAAAATGAATAAATATCTGTTTGCCATCTTATTTTAACAAGATTAAAATCTTAAAGTTAAAAATAAATTCAATGAAATAAATACTAAGGGTCAATAGTAAGTTTTTTAGCTTTCTTTTTGAAATCACAATAACTAGTTCATAACGAATAAGTTTTGTTAGAGATGATGAGGCTGGTATTTGTTTTGCAGCAAAAAAACAGCAGTTAAACAAACTGGTCGAATAAAATATTTAGTTAAAAAGTGTAAATTTTCTTTGTGTATAATTTGTTATTTACAAAAATGGATTACCTTTGTAAGGCATTTGGGATTCATCCCATATTGTGTGTTTGGGGGTTAACATTTAAGGAGGAGGCTATTGAGCTTCCTCCTTTCCGTTATAGCCCTTTGTTCATCACGAACAATTTCAGTAAATGTTTATTAAAAGTCCTGATAGTCAATAATTACCAGTATTTTATATCAAGATTGCTTTTAAGAAGAGCCACTCATGGGATTCGAACCCACGACCTGCTCATTACGAATGAGCTGCTCTACCGGCTGAGCTAAAGTGGCTTTTATTGAATGAATGCAATGTAATTTAATTCAAGGCCTGAATTAAATTACAGGCCTAAATATATCAATATATTGAATACATAAAAACTACCTAAATATTATATCACAAGTTTTTCTATTTTTGCACAAATTAAAAATAATGACAGACATGAAAGAAGCAGAAATCCATACCTCGAAAGGAGTAATGAAAGTGAAATTTTACGAGGAGGATGCGCCAAAGAATGTAGCTAATTTTATTAAGCTGGCCGAATCAGGTTTTTACGACGGTTTAACATTCCACAGGGTTATCCCTAATTTTGTAATACAAGGAGGATGCCCGGACGGAACAGGTGCAGGTGGCCCGGGATACACCGTTGATTGTGAACTTGACGGGAAAAATCAATATCATGAAAGAGGTGTGCTTTCAATGGCACATGCCGGAAGAAACACAAATGGATCGCAATTTTTCATTTGTCACAATCGTCAGGGAACCCAACATTTAGACAGGCATCATACCTGTTTCGGTAAGGTTTATGAAGGGCTTGATGTTATAGATAAAATCAGGCAGGGAGATGAAATTGAAAAAATTGTAATTGTTGAAGCTTAATTGGTTTGACAATTAATATTGAAGGAGGAAATGGTTAAAAACATTTCCTCTTTTTGTTTGAATTCTACTGATTTTGGTTCTTGTAGCATTAATTTAGCATTAAAACAATAACACCGGTGATAAAAGAATTTCAATATACATTTGAAGAATTGGGAATTATAGCAAAGGACCTTGGCGAACTGATGGGTTTTGTGGATGGTGTAATCCCTGATCCATTTCCTGAAGTAATAAACAATGCTTTGGTTAGCGTTCCGTCGAACTGTAGTATCAGGGGAGGTTATAAAATTTTCAATTCAAATGAAACACAGGTAGATAAAGCAACAATTACAATTAGCGGACATGTTTTTTATCCTACAAAGATTATTACAACACAGTTTGAAAAGGCCAGTACATTGGTGCTGTTTATTTGCACCGCCGGACCGGAAATATCGAAGTTATCCAAAAGAATTTCTGATGACGGCGATCCACTTTTAGGCTATGTTTATGATGTAATTGGTTCATTAACAGTTGAAAAGGCAATGGATAAAGTTCAGAAAGAACTGGAATCTGAATGTTTGGAATTGGGGTTAAAAGTTTCCGATCGATTTTCACCGGGATATTGTGACTGGAGCGTTTCTGACCAACAAAAATTATTTGCCCTTATGCCTGAAAATTTTTGCGGTGTAACGCTATCAGAGTCGTCATTAATGTCGCCTATTAAATCGGTAAGCGGAATCATTGCAATAGGAAATCAGCTAAAACAAAAGGGTTATCAATGCCGGTGGTGTTCAGATAAGAATTGTATGTATGGTAAAATTAAACGCCAGAAAAAGATTTAAAAAAAACTTATAAAACTGTTGGATAATTCATTACTAAAATCTTTATTTGTTGAAGTTTTAACAGGAAAGCAATTTACATAGTATCAGTAAAATACATTTTTTAAGCAACTATATTTTTTAAAAACTTAATTTCAATTTACCAGTATCGTATGAAAATTAATAAACCCAGGGTAATAAAAGATTATAATAAACTTGACAAGGATCTTCAACAGCAAATAAAACTTGTATATGCAGATGGTTTTGCTGATAATCTGATTCATTTTTTTGATAAAAATGGATTAAAAATCACAGTTCTTCCGTTTGAAACAGAAGATAAATATTATATGCTTAGAATGACTGAAAATGAAGCTGTTCAGATTGTTGATGATGATGATGATTTTGATGAAGATGGATTCTTAAAAACTGAAGTTAAGCAGGATTATGAAGACAAATATGCTGACATGGATCACATTGCCGATCAGATTAGCGATGAGGATGATGATATGGGTGATGACGACGACGATGACGATGGTGGTGCGGATGATGATGATGACTAATTCAACACAAGAATTTATAATACAGAAAAGGGTTTGCAATTGCAAACCCTTTTTTCTCTTATTTATGGTTGGTAATCTTTGGAAAGCACTGCTATACCTTCCATTTTAATATCTTACTGCAAAATCTCTTTCACTTTTGCAGAAATATCTTTTCCATCGGCAAGTCCTGATAACTTTTTAGATGCGGCTCCAATAACTTTTCCCATTTCTTTTATTGAAGTTACTCCCAGTTCGGCGATAATTGCTTTTATCTTTTCGGTTAATTCTTCATCCGAAAGTTTTGCAGGCAGATAATTTTCGAAGACTGCTACCTGTGACATTTCCTGTTCGTATAAATCAGTCCGGCCCTGTTGTTTGTATATTGCAGCCGATTCAGATCCTTGTTTTGCAAGTTTTGCAATTATTTTTAAAACCTCATCATCATCTAATTCACTGCCTGCACCTTTTGTCGATTTAGCCTCTATTATAACTTTTTTGATGCTCCGCAATGCTTCAAGTTTTTCCTTTTCGCGGGCTTTCATGGCCTCTTTTATTTCATCGTTTATTTTGTCAGAAAGTGTCATAATTGTAATTTTTTAATCTACATTTTTGTAGATATAGTTGTTTTTATCTGATATTTTATTTTCGCTGGAAACAGAAAAGTTTGATTTTTGTTTTTTGAAACGGGGATCGTTCATCCGAAGCTGCCGGCGCAAATATGCAGGAATATTTTCCAGATTATCAACATCTTCCTCGCTCATTGCAGTATAATCTTTCTCTGCAGGTTTTTTACTATACCCGTGGCGTTCTTTTAAAGTTCCGGGATACAACGCTTCAAATTCATTTTCTTCACGCAATTTTTCCTCTTCAATATTGAATTCAATATATTTCTGATCAGTTGAAATTATTTCTTTTTTTACGGCTTTGCCCGGAGCAACAATGTTTTTTGCCGGTTCGGGTTCAACAAGCTGGTGCTTTTCCCATGTAATTTGCGGTTCTTTGTTTAATTCAGGAATACTTTTCGTACTAAAACCTGTGGCGATTATTGTTACAGAAAGTTTATCTTCAAGCGCATCATCTTTACCGTTACCCCAAATAAGATCGGCATCAAAACCTGCTTTATTTTGAACAATATCTGTTATCAACCCAACTTCATCCATTGTAACTTCAAGGTTTCCTGAAGTTATATTTAAAAGGATATTTCTGGCTCCCCTTATATCGTTGTTATTTAGTAATGGCGAATTTAAAGCACTTTCAATAGCATCAACTGCACGGTTTTCTCCGGTTGCAATTCCAGTTCCCATGATAGCCAAACCACTTTTTCGCATCACGGTTTCCACGTCGGCAAAATCAACATTGATATATCCCGGGACAGTTATTATTTCAGCAATCCCTTTTGCTGCTGTGGCAAGTACATTATCGGCTCTTGAAAAAGCTTCGGAAATTCCAAAATCACCATACATTTCGCGAATTCGCTCGTTGTTAATAACGAGTAGTGAATCAACATAGCTTTCAAGTTCAGAAATTCCTTCGGCAGCCTGTTTTATTCTTCTGCGCCCTTCATTACGGAAAGGGATTGTTACAATTCCAACCGTGAGGTAACCCGCTTCACTGCAAGCTTTGGCAATAATCGGGGCAGCGCCTGTGCCGGTTCCTCCGCCCATTCCGGCAGTTATGAAAACCATTTTTGTACCATTTGCAAGTACGTTTTTGACGTCTTCAATATTTTCAATTGCTGCTTCTCTCCCAACTTCAGGTTTGTTGCCAGCTCCGCGTCCTTCAGTTAACGAGGCGCCCAACTGAACACTTACTTCCACCGGACTTGATTTCATGGCCTGGGCATCGGTGTTGCAAATAATAAAATCTACATCACGGATTCCCTGTTTGTGCATGAAATTAACCGCATTTCCACCACCACCGCCAACTCCAATTACTTTTATTTCAGCACCGCGGTTCTTTTTAATATCAAAATTTGCTAATTTTTCTTCCATGTTATTTCGTTTTTTGTTATCAGGGAATAATTACATTGCATCGTCTTCTACATCATCTTCAAACAATTTTCCCAAACCAAAATTTTTAAAGAACCAGTTGTCAACACTCGCTTCCGGAACCGGTTTCGGTTGTTTTTGCTGCTTTGGTTTTTTTGTGTTATTTCCTTTTAACCGATCAAAAAATGGGGAAGTTTTCACAGCAACTTTTTCCTGAGCAGTAATTGGTTCGTTTTCAATTTCCAATTCAGATTCTTCTTCCTCTTCAATTTCATTTTCTGCTTTGCTAAAAGTTAATTCGAAAATGTCCTCTTCTTTTTCAATCAATTGTTCTTCTTTCTCAGGTTGAGGTTTTAATCCAAATTTTTCGGGTTCAACTTTTGGCTGAAGGGTTTGGTTTGGATTTGTAATAAATCCGGTTGCAAGTATTGTTACACTGATTTTGTCGTCAAGTGTTTCATCATAACCATTTCCCCAAATGATTTCAGCTTCTTGTCCGGCACGTTCCTGCAAGGTTTCTATTATTTCCCCGATTTCCCCGATTGTGATTTCCTGTTTCCCTGAAATAATATTCAGTAGAATATTTTTTGTGCCGTAAATATCGTTACTGTCAAGCAACGGTGATTCGAGGGCAAGATTGACTGCTTCCATTGCCCGACCTTCTCCGGTTGCATAACCTGTTCCCATAATGAAAACATTGCTTTTCTGCATCACTGTTTTCACATCGGCGTAGTCGATATTTACATTTCCGTGGACAGTAATAATTTCGGCAACGCCTTTAACAGCAGTTGTTATGATATTGTCGGCCATTTTGAATGCCTGGCGTGTTGGCAAATCGCCATAAATATTGTGCAGGCGTTGATTGCTGATAACGAGCATGCTGTCAACATATTCACCGAGTTTTTTAATTCCTTCCATTGCCTGACCGTAGCGCTTTTTACCTTCGGCAGGAGATGGAATGGTTACCACAGCAATTGTTAGAATGTCAAGTTCGCGTGCCAGGCTTGCAATAACAGGTGCTGCGCCGGTGCCCGTTCCACCACCCATACCTGCTGCTACAAAAAGCATTTTTGTATTGTCTTTTAATACATTTTTTAGTTCTTCATAACTTTCGCGGGCTGCTTGTTCTCCCATCTCCGGCTGGTTTCCGGCTCCTCGTCCTTCAGTTAGTGTTACCCCAAGTTGGATTTTAACCGGAACGATACTCGTATCAAGTGCTTGTGAATCGGTATTACAAATAATGTAATCGACCCCCGTGATTCCCTCTTCACACATATGACTCACGGCATTGCATCCACCGCCGCCAACTCCAATCACTTTTATAATTGAAGAAGAGGCTTTTGGAAATTCGAAGTTTACTAATTTTTCGGTCATATCTATCACATTTTATTTCAGTGGAATATCTTCATTTTCGTCGTCAACCAAATCAAGAACACCCTGTACAACTTTATTAAACCAGGGAGATAATTTACCCGGTTCTTTTTGTTTCCTGATTTTTTGAGGTTTTATTTTAGGAATTTCTTCTTCTTCAACGGCAATATTTTCGGCAGCAAGGTTTAACAATCCGAGTGCCGTAAAATTTTCACTGCTTTGAAGTTCCTTGTGTTTTTCATTCAGTCCCAACACTAAATTTCCTTTTCTGACATCAAGTCCGGTGCGGAATTTAACAAGCGAAATAATGTTATCGAGATTTGAAGTTCCACCCGTTAAAACTATTCCTGCTCCCAAATGATCGCCAACACCAGATTTTTCGATCTGAAAATTCACGCTGTCGATTATTTCTTCAACACGTGCCTGGATAATAAATGCAAGACTTTTAAACGAAATTTCCTTTGGTTCCCAACCATTATATCCGGGAATGGTTACAACTTTCTGGTCATCGGCAAAATCACCAAGAGCCTGTCCGTACTGCACTTTTAGTTGTTCTGCCCATTTCAGTAAAATGGAACAACCTTCTTTTATATCGCTTGTGACAACCTCTCCTCCAAAGGGAATAACAGCCGTGTGTATCAAATTATTATCAAGAAATACGGCCATATTAGTGGTTCCGCAACCGATATCGAGAACGATTACACCCATTTCTTTTTCGTCGGTTGTTAATACGGCTTCGGCAACAGCCAGCGTTGAAAGTGTTATTTTTTTAAGTTTAACATCGAGTTTACCAAAAACCCGAAGTAGATTTACCCAATAACTATTGGGCATAACAAGCAGTTTGAAATTAGCTTCAACTTTCCGGCCTGTGCTGCCAACGGGGTTTTCCATTGGTTCATTGTCAATTACAAACGAAACCGGTATGATTTCTACAAGTTTGTACCCTTCCTCAATTTCGGCGCCACGCGCCTGCTCATATAAACTGTCGATATCCGATTTGCTCACAATGCCGTCATCCGATGTAAATTTTGTTCGTTCGAAATGAATAGTTTTCATGTGCTGACCTGCATATGCAACATGCACTTCTTCAATGTTTTCGTTGATTTTTGAACCTAATATTCCCAGCAGCTCCTTTACCGAATCGGCAACTTCATCTATATTAAAAATAATCCCCCGCCGTACTCCTTTGGCCGGAACTTTTGCGACAGCGGAAATTTCCAGTTTTCCAACTTCATTTTTTGAACCTGCAATTGCCACCAATTTTGAAGTGCCAATATCGATTATAACCGAAAGTTTATTTTTTGAAGCCATAATCTATCTTCTTTTTGCAACAACCTGATTATTATATTTCAAACTTATCTTTTCATATTTATCCCAGTTATTTTTTGCCAGGACTTGTTTGTAAAACTCGCTCATCACATGTAGCTTTTCTTTGTAGTTTTCCACTTCACCTAACTCTATAATGTGGCCTCCAACCAAAGGTGTCAGCAAAACATCGCCGTCTTCCTCTACATAAATCTGTTCTATTTGCGCATTCCAAAAGTCATCATCTTCAACATACAATATAAATGGCAAAAGTTTTTCAGTTGCAAATTTCTCAGAAATGGAACCCGATGCAACCAAAACATTTGTTGAATAGCTTGACGAAACGGGAATTCTTACACCATATTTATCGAGATAGTAACTTCCATTTGAGGTGATTACACGCATCACCGGTTCGCGATGTTTAACTTTTACTACTAAAACACCTTTGTATGCGCCCTTTTCGTTAACCATTAATTTGTAAACATCAGCCTTAAGAATGGCAGGAATTTTTTCAATTTCACCCTCAAATACTTCTGAATTTATTTCATCAAGTGTTTTGCTGAAAATTTTTCCGTCAGTAGCTTTAACCAATTTTACCAACTTTTCTTTGTCAACATTAATTGCTTCATCCTTGTCAAAAACAACTTCAATATCACTGCACATGATATTCCGGCTTTCGATAGATGTAAAAGCCAGTGTTCCGATAACAAAAACTATCAGAAAGATAAAACCAATCAATTTTAACAACTTGCGAAACATTATTCCCTGGTTTTTAGAATTTCAATTATTTGGCCGGCCATTCCATCAATATCGCCGGCGCCCATTGTAACCACAATATCATATTCATGGGTTTTCAGAATTTCAAGCATCTCCGGTTTTGTTAACAAATGCTTGTCCTGTAGTTTCATCTGGTTGAAAATAATTTCAGAAGAAATTCCTCGGATTGGTTCTTCGCGGGCAGGATAAAGCGGTACTAGAATCGCAGTATCCAGCAAATCAAGACTTGCAGCAAATTCTGCTGAAAAATCACGGGTTCGCGAATACAAGTGCGGTTGAAATATCCCGGCAATTTTCCGGCCTTTGTATAGTTCTTTAACCGATGAAATAAACGCCTTTAACTCTTCCGGATGATGTGCATAATCATCAATGTAAATGTATTTTTCGTTTTTAAACTGAACATCGAAACGACGAATTACACCCTTGTAGTCTTCCAGTCCGGCCTTTATTTCTTCGGGGGACGCACCTGCCAGAAAAGCAAGTGAAGTTGCTCCAACTGCATTTTCAACGTTCAGCAATCCCGGGTAATTCATTTTGCAATCTTCAATAATTCCGTTTGGGGTTTTTATATCGAACTGATAAAAACCACCATCGGTATTAAGATGCAGGTTTACAGTTGTGAAGTCAGCATCCTTATTTAGCGAGTATGTATAAATTTTAGCTGAAGTTTTTTCAGTATTTAATTCAACACCTTTTTTTATTACCAATGATCCGCCCGGCTGGATTTGCGAAATGAATTTTTCAAACGATTCTACAATTTTATCTTTCTGGCCATATATATCGAGGTGATCGGCATCAATGCTTGTTACAAGTGCCAAAAGCGGAGTAAGGTGCAGAAACGAACGGTCAAATTCATCGGCTTCAGCAACTATCCAGGGCGACTCAACCTTTGGGAGCAATAAATTGGTGCCGAAATTTTTTGAAATTCCACCTAAAAATGCCCCGCAACCTTTGTTGGTTTGGTTCAGGATATTTGCCACCATTGTGCTGACAGTTGTTTTACCATGAGTGCCGGAAACAGCAATTCCGCTGCGCTCGTTACAAACCAAACCCAGTACTTTTGCGCGTTTTAACAGTGCAATCGGTTTTTCCCTGAACCATGATAATTCTTTGTGTTCATCGGGCAGGGCAGGTGTAAAAACTGCAAGTGTGTTTGCAGGGTCCCAGTTACTTGGAATTTTGCGGATATCATCCTCAAAGTGAATATCAATTCCTTCGGCCTGCATGGCGCGGGTTAGCGCGGTGGGGGTGCGGTCGTAACCTGCCACATTCCGGCCGGTAAATTTAAAGTAGCGTGCCAGTGCACTCATTCCTATTCCTCCTATTCCGAGGAAATAAACATTTCTTATATGTAAAAGATTTTTCATTGTTTTATTAACTTTTCCACTTCGTCAACAATTGTTTTTGTTGCTTCAGGTTTTGCCAATGTTTTTATATTAGTTGCCATTAACTGGCACAATTCTTTGTTTTCAACCATTTCAAAGGCGGTTTGAAAAAGCTTCACATCAATTTCTTTGTCTGTGAGCATTACAGCCGCATCCTTTTCAACCAACGCCATAGCATTTTTTGTTTGGTGGTCTTCTGAAACATTTGGAGAAGGTACCAAAATAGCAGGTTTACCAACCAAACAAAGTTCTGATATTGTGCCTGCCCCGGCTCTCGAAATTACAACATCGGCAACCGAGTAGGCTAAATCCATCCTCGATAAAAACTGGTGAATTTGCAGGTTGTCAGGTTTTTTATTTTTTATTTCATTTTGAATATTTTCGAAATAAAAAGCCCCGGTTTGCCAAATTACCTGAATGCCTGATTTTGCAATAAAGTCAAGGTTTTTCATTGCAACGTTGTTAATTGAGCGGGCACCCAAACTTCCACCTATTATTAATACAACACGTTCGTTGCCGTTTAATCCAAAATATTCGAGTGCTTCAGTTTTGTCATTGAGTTTTGAAGTAAGGTTTTCTCGCACTGGGTTTCCTGTAAACACAATTTTTTTTGCAGGGAAAAATCTTTCCATATTATCATAGGCAACACAAATGGTTTTCACCTTTTTGGCAAGCAATTTATTTGTGATTCCGGCATACGAATTTTGTTCCTGAATCAATGTTGGAATATTAACGTTTGAAGCTGCGCGCAAAAGCGGGCCACTTGCATATCCACCAACACCAATAGCAATTTCGGGTTTAAAATCCTTTACAATTTTATTTGCCATTGATGAGCTTTGTGCCAATCTTTTAAAAAATGTAAATATTTTAAAACTCGGTTTACGCGGGAAACCCATAACCGGTAAACCAATAATTTTGTATCCTGCAGCAGGAATTTTCTCCATTTCCATGCGTCCCAAAGCACCGACAAACAAAATATCGGCATCGGGATACCGTTTCCTGATTTCGTTTGCAATAGAAAGGGCCGGGAATATATGCCCGCCAGTTCCGCCACCACTTAATATGACTTTTTTAATGCTCATTTTTTCATTTCTTCGTCTTCGTCGGGTGCATTTACCTGAATTGGTTGCAGCTCTGCTTCACTGTCAATTTCGTTTTGATGGCTCACACTCAAAATACATCCAAATGCGATGGAAGTAAAAAGCAGCGAAGTACCGCCTAAACTTATCCAGGGCAACGGTTGTCCGGTAACCGGCAAAACTCCGCTTGACACACCAACATTTATCATTGCCTGGTAAACCATAACCAGTGACAAGCCAATTACAACAAATGCGGGGAAAGTTCGCTTCGACTTTCGCACAATTATTATTCCCCTGAAAAAGAAAATCAGATAAAGGAAAATTACACCTGCACCGAAAATCAAACCATATTCTTCTACAATTATTGCGAAAATGAAATCGTTGTATGCCGCTGCCATATAATTGCTTACATCGGATTGTCCCGGCCCCTTGCCAAAAATACCACCCGAGTAAATGGCAAGTTTTGCATAATCGGCTTGTGTAACTCCTTGTTCCGAATTGGGGTCGCCATGAATAAATCTGTCAATACGGCCCTGGATTGTGTGAATTCTACCTACGCTATCCGGCACAAAATCAGCAAGTTTGTAAATTGCAAACAGTAAAGCTATACCAGTGGCAAAAACCAACAGCATATATCGGATTGGAATTCGACCTACAAACATCATTGAGATGATAGTGGCAAAAATAAGTGCAGAGGTTGAAAAGTTTGATAACAGAATCAAACCACAAACAAGGGCAGTAAAAATCATTATTTTACGAAACGCTGCGCTTAAATCCTGGTTGGTTTTCTGTTTTTTTCCCAAAACTTTTGCAGTAAAAAGTATCAATGCAATTTTTGCAAGTTCAGCAGGTTGAAAAGAGAAAATACCCAGGTTAAAAGTTCTTCCGGTTCCTTTTAAGACTCCGGCAAATTTTAAAACCACTGCAGCCATTAACAACAAAATACTTCCGTAAAGCAGGTAATTCGCTGCAATCGAATAAAATTTTACGGGGAGTACATTTACCATTAAAAGAATCACACCCAAACCTGCACCAATAAAAAATACCTGGCGAATTAAATAATGCATTGTATTTCCGCCATGCACGCGATATGCCAAAGCGCCTGTTGCACTGTAGACAATCAGCAGCGAAAGCAGCGAAAGAAACATTAACACAATCCAGATTACACGATCGCCCTTAAAGTATTTTAAGATTGAGGTTTCCATTATAAATTTCTGACTTTTTGTTTAAATTGAGTTCCCCTGTCTTCGTAATTTTCAAATAAATCGAAACTGGCACAAGCTGGCGACAGCAAAACAGTGTCGCCGTTTCTGGCCAGATAATATGAGGCTTTCACAGCTTCGTCCATACTTGAGGCATCAACAATATTTTTTACAACACCTTTGAAAGCGTCATGAATTTTTTGGTTGTCTTTACCCAAACAAACAATCGCCTTTACTTTTTCTTTGGCCAATCCTTTCAGCATGGCATAATCGTTTCCTTTGTCAACCCCACCGGCAATCCAAATAATTGGTTTTCCGATGCTTTCCAAAGCATACCATGTAGAGTTTACATTTGTAGCTTTCGAGTCGTTAATAAACTCAATTCCATGCACTTTCAGAAAGCGTTCCAGGCGGTGTTCAACCCCCGTGAAATTTGAAAGGCTTTCGCGCAATTGTTCGTTGCGGATTTCCAAAATCATACTTGCAATTCCAGCAGCCATTGAATTGTAAGTATTGTGTTTCCCTTGTATTGCAAGATCCAGAATAGACATAATGAATTGGTTTTTGTGTATGTTAATTACTAATTTTTCTTCTTTTACTCCCGCTGAATTTTCGTCCGGTTCGCCAAGTCCAAATTGAATTATTGCAGGTGTTATATTTCTTTTTTTGATTTCGTTTTGAGTGACTTCATCATCGGCACAAACAACGAAAAAGTCGTTTTTTGTTTGATTTTGAATGATGCGGAATTTCGAATCGATATAGTTTTGAAAGTTGTAATTATATCGGTCGAGGTGGTCGGGTGTAATGTTCATCAAAATCGCAATATCAGCCTTGAAATCGTACATTCCGTCAAGTTGAAAACTGCTGATTTCGATAACATAAATATCGAATTTTTCTTCGGCCACCTGCCATGCAAAACTTTTACCCACGTTTCCGGCCAGTCCAACATTTAAACCGGCATTTTTCAGAATGTGGTACAACAGCAAAGTTGTGGTTGTTTTACCGTTGCTGCCCGTTATGCAGATGGTTTTTGCGTTTGTATATCTTCCGGCAAACTCAATTTCAGAAATTACAGGAATACCTTTTTCCTTTAACTGAACAATTAATGGGGCTTTGTCAGGAATACCAGGACTTTTTACAGCCAGGTCAGAATTCAGGATTTTTTCGGCAGAATGTTTTTCTTCTTCAAAATCGATTTTATAATTTGAAAGAACATTTTTGTATTTCTCCTTTATTTTGCCCATGTCGGACAAAAACACAGTGAAACCTTGTTTTTGTGCAAGAATCGCAGCTCCCACGCCACTTTCGCCACCACCTAATATTGCAATCCTGTTTTTCAAACTACCTCATTTTTAGTGTTGCAATTGTAAGTACCGCCAGTATTATCCCAACGATCCAAAATCGGCTTACAATTTTTGGTTCGGGTATTCCTTTTTTCTGAAAATGGTGGTGGATGGGGCTCATTAAAAACACGCGCCGTCCTTCGCCATATTTCTTTTTTGTGTATTTAAACCAGCTTACCTGAATTACTACGGAAAGATTTTCGATTAAGAAAATTCCGCATAAAAGGGGTATTAAAATTTCTTTTCGGATTATGATTGAGAATACGGCCAGTATCCCACCTAAAGCCAAACTACCTGTATCGCCCATAAAAACCTGGGCAGGGTAGGAGTTGTACCACAAAAAACCAACTGTTGCCCCAATAAAAGCTGCCACGAATATTGTTAACTCCCCAATATTGGGAATATACATAATGTTCAGATAATCAGCATAAATAATATTGCCGCTTACATAAGCGAGAACCCCCAAAGTTGCACCGCTGATTGCCGAAGTTCCGGTTGCCAGACCGTCCAGACCGTCAGTTAAATTTGCGGCGTTTGAAACAGCGGTGATTATCAAAATGATGGCAAGTGCATAAACAATCCATTTCAGCCACGATGATGCTTCGCCTGCAAAAGCCACCAACCACTCGTAATTAAACTCGTTTTGCTTAACAAACGGAATAGTTGTAATTGTTGATTTTACGTCCTCGGTTACAAATTGAATTGTTTGTTCGCCAGTTACCGGATCAACCAATATTTCCTGCAAATTCTGGCCGTTTTCGTCTTTTACATGCTCACGTACTTTCACGTCGTTGCTAACAAAAAGCGTTAGAGCAACTATGAGCCCGAGAGTAACCTGTCCTAATATTTTAAATTTGCCGGCAAGCCCTTTTTTGTTTTTCAGGAAGACTTTTATATAGTCATCTACAAAACCGATAAACCCCAGCAAGACTGTTGTAATCAGCATCAGGATTACATATATATTATTAAGCCTGGCAAAAAGCAGGGTTGGGATAATAATTGAAGTAAGAATTATAAGTCCGCCCATTGTTGGCGTTCCTTTTTTTTGCATTTGGCCTTCGAGACCCAAGTCGCGGACAACTTCACCAATTTGTTTCTTTTGTAAAATTCTTATGATTTTTTTGCCAAAAACTGTAGCAATAAAAAGTGAGGTAATAATTGCTGCTGCAGCACGGAATGTGATGCCGGGAATCATTCCGATACCCGGTATATCGTAGCCAACCAATAAGTTATATAACCAGTATATCATATTTTCAGTTTTAATTATTGATGCCGAAGCAATTTTCAATTTCCTCTTTATCGTCAAAATGGTGCTTTACGCCATTTACTTCCTGATAGTTTTCGTGTCCTTTTCCGGCAATCAAAATAATGTCGCCGGGTTGTGCGAGCATTGCAGCAGTTTTAATTGCTTCCCTCCTGTTTTCAATTGAAAGCACTTTTTTCCTGAATTTAGCGTCAATTCCGGCTTCCATGTCTTTTATAATTTGAGCAGGATTTTCTGTACGCGGATTGTCGGAAGTGAGAATAACTTTGTCGCTGGCCAAAGCTGCCTCGTGTGCCATTTCGGGGCGTTTTGTTTTATCGCGGTCGCCACCGGCACCAACTACAGTAATTACTTTTTCGTTGCGGGTTCTGATTTCAGTAATTGCTCCAAGCACATTTTTCAATGCATCGGGCGTGTGTGCGTAATCAACAATTGCAAGTTTACCGTCGAAACTGCGTACAGTTTCAAACCTGCCTTGCACGGGCTGCAAATCGCTGATAATTGTTAAAACTTCTTCTTTGTTTTGGCCAAGTTGGATTGCTGTTGTATAAACAGCAAGCAAATTTGATGCATTGAATTTCCCCACAAACCTTGTCCAGGTTTCGTTTCCGTCAATATTTAACAACATCCCGTCGAAGTGATTTTCAATAACTTTACAACGGAAATCTGCCATTGAGCGGGTTGAAAAAGTAATTTTTCTGGCCATTGTATTCTGCAGCATTACCAACCCGTTTTTGTCATCAATATTTGTTATTGCAAATGCACTGGTTGAAAGGCCATCGAAAAATGCCTTTTTTGCTTTTATATATTCAGCAAAGGTTTTATGATAATCAAGATGATCGTGTGTGATATTTGTGAAAATGCCGCCTGCAAATTCAATTCCTGCAATCCGTTTTTGATGCACCGCGTGCGAACTCACTTCCATAAAACAATATTCACAACCTGCATTTACCATTTCAGAAAGTAGTTTCTGAATTTTTAATGCATTTGGAGTTGTGTGCGACGCGGTTTCTTCACTTTCGTTTATCCGGTATGAAATTGTTGAAAGTAATCCTGTTTTATATCCCAAACGCAAAAACATTTTGTAGAGCAATGTTGCAATACTTGTTTTCCCGTTGGTTCCGGTAACACCAACTACTTTTAATTTTGAAGAAGGGAAATCATAAAATGCAGAAGCAAGTTTTCCAAGGATTTCATTTGAATCTGCAACTTTTATATAGGTAACACTTTCAGTAATTTCGGCCGGAAGATTTTCGCAAATAATAACTGTTGCTCCGTTTTGAATAGCTTTGTCAATAAATTTATGACCGTCGGAAATTGCACCTTGCTGCGCTACGAATGCAAAACCAGGTTTTACAAGTCTTGAATCGAACTCAATCCCAACAATATTTTTTTCGGCTGAACCTGTCAGTTCTGAAAAATTTATATGGTTTAGTATTTTGTTAAGTTTCATTTTAACCAAGTGTGAGTAGTACAGTTTGACCTTTTTGATATTTACCTCCCGGGGTTAACGACTGTTTTTTTACTTTCCCAATTCCACTGATCCGTACCTGCAGTCCGGCTTTTTCCATAATATAAACAGCACTGCTGGCGCCCATTCCCTGCACGTTAGGCACCCGGCCTTCAACAAATTCATTGTCAATAAGCGTAACAACATTATCTTTTACTTCCACATTTGCCCATTGCGAATCAGGATCTCCTTTTACATGTTTTATATTTAGTTCACTGATTACTTCACGCAGATCTTCCGATTGACCTTTTTTAATGTCGGGAAAAACTAGCTTTTCATCTTCGTTATCCTCTTTTTCATTTTCTTCAATAAGGCCCTGGAAAGCATATGTTTTTTCGGCAATTTCCTTAAATACCGGACCTGCTACCGAACCTCCGTAATACCCTCCACGTGGATTGTTAAATGTTACGATGATTGAATATTTCGGATCATCAGCAGGAAAATATCCTACAAATGAAGCAAGGTACATTCCGGCACTATAACCTTCACTACTTGTTGCAACACGTGCAGTACCAGTTTTTCCGGCTATTTTGAAATATTTGCTTTGCAAATCCTTGCCTGTTCCGTTGATGCAGACTCCTTCGAGCATTGCTTTTGCTTTTCCAATTGTTTCTTTCGAAGCGATCATCGGATTTGACACTTCGGTTTTGAACCTTTTCACAAGCGCGCCATTTTCCCTTATTTCTTTTACAAGGTGGGGCTTTACCATTTTTCCATTATTAGCCACAGCATTATAAAAATTCAGAATTTGAATCGGTGACATTTTGGTTTCGTAACCATATGACATACCGGCAAGTGTAGTTCCCCACCAATCAGCATCTCCGGGGTATTTAAAGAATGGTTGTCCTTCTCCGCTAATATCCAGTCCAAGTGGTTTGTTTATTCCGAAACTGTAAACCCTGTCAACATATTTTTTTGGGTTTTTTTCATAGAATTCAGTAATAATTTTTGCAACACCTATATTTGAAGATTTTTCAAATATCTGTTTTACAGTGATTGGCCCGTTTCCGTGAGTGTCAGAAATTCTTCTACCATTTTTTTGCCATGATCCGTTGCCTGTGTCGAAAACATTGCTTGTATCTACAACGCCGTCTTCCAGTGCTACCATTAAAGAAACAAGTTTGAAGGTAGAACCCGGTTCGTAACAGCCGCGTGGCCCAAGTGCATAATTATCGGTTTCGAAATAGTCGCCATTTTGTTTTCCAAGGTTTGCAATCGCTTTTATTTCACCTGATTTTACTTCCATAACTATTGCAGTAGCCCAGTCGGCATTTGAGTTTTGCAGTTGTTTGTATAATGCACTTTCGGTAATATCCTGCATTTTCACGTTTAGCGTTGTAATAATGTCCATTCCGTCTTCAGGCTCAATCTCGATGCGGGTTACCCAGCGGCCGGAGAGGTTTTGTTTGTAACTGATTCCGTCGGCTCCTTTCAGGTATGGTTCAAAAGAGCCTTCCAATCCGGTGTATCCAATAGCGCCGTGAACTCCTCCAAAAGCGCCTTTGTTTAGGCCACCAAGTGTTCTCAGCGCTAACATTCCCAGTGGATTTACTCTTCTGTTCTCCTGTTCTATAATTAATCCGCCACCATAACGTCCGCGGCGCAGAATTGGAAATTTTTTTATTGCCTGGAGTTCAGTGTAGTCAATTTTCCTTGGAGTGAGCATAAAACCACGGTTGCCGCGTTTGTATGCGTCGTTCAGCCTGCGGTTATATTCTCCATGTGAAGCGTTCCCAAAGAAGCGGGACAGATAATATGCCAGAGAATCACTTTCGTTGTTGTAAACTTTTCGCACTCCTTCTGAAGCCATATCTATCCTTACATAATAGCCGGGAACTGATGTTGCTAAAACGCTGCCGTCATCGGCACAGATATTCCCCCGGTCGGGACTTACAATTATTGTATTCTCGCTTAAATTTTGTTGTATTTTTTCCCAACGGTCGTTTTTGATCTTCTGAACAGAGACCATCTTTACTATAACTACAATGGCAAACACCATTAGGACGAAATAGATTAAAGTTACACGCGTCAATATTACTTTGCGAATTTCCACGACAGCTTATTTTTTTTGACAACTAATTTTTGAGGAGGCCTTAGCGGCTCCTGTAAATCTATGTTTGCATTCTCAACTTTTCTCACAATTTCTGAAGGGCGGCTCGAATTCATCAGTTTTGCAGAAAGTGTAATCGACTCGGAACGAAGCTCATCCAGTGTTTCCTGCAAAGTTTCAACTTTTCTTATAGTGCGTTCCGACCAGTTTCGGTTTGTAATTAACAAAACTGCCAGAAACGCAAGGAAAATCAAAAATGGGATTTGCTTTGTTACGCGGTCGTCTGCTAAAATGGCTCCTCCTATCCATTTCTTTACACCCGGTCTCTTGCTATTTTTAACTTTTTCAGTCATATCAGTTTTTCTCTGCAATCCGTAGTTTTGCGCTTCTCGAGCGGTTGTTGGTTTTTAGTTCTTCTTCGCCCGGTGTAATCACTTTTCTGTTTATTGTAGTGAAAGGAGAGGAGATATTACCATAAAAGTCTTTTTCAACTTTTCCAACAAAATTCCCGGTCTTCATGAAGTTTTTGCACAACCTGTCTTCCAAACTGTGATAAGTGATTACTACCAGACGTCCGCCTGGTTTTAGCAATTCCAACGATGCCTGCAGGAATTCCTGGAGAGCATCCATTTCATCGTTTACCTCAATCCGTAAAGCCTGGAAAACCTGAGCGAGATATTTGTTTTCAATCGCACGAGGAGTACATTCGGCAACAACTTCTCTTAGTTGAGTGGTTGTTTTAATTTTCAGTTCATTCCTTTTTTTGCAAATAACAGAAGCGAGGTGACGTGAATTTTTTATTTCACCAAACAGCCTGAAAACCTGCTCCAATTGTTCTTCTGGATATTCATTAATTATTTTTGCTGCATCAGTTTTTGCATCCTGGTTCATGCGCATATCCAAATTCCCTTCAAACCTGAATGAGAAGCCGCGATCGGGTACATCAAAATCGTGTGATGATACACCTAAATCGGCAAAAATGGCGTCAACTTGTTCAATGCCATAATAATTCAAAAAGTTTCTTATGTATCTGAAATTGTGGCGGATAAAATAAAAACGTTTGTTGTTTAATGCATTTGCAGCAGCATCTTCATCCTGATCGAATGCAAAAAGTCTTCCGTTTGTTAACTTTTCAATAATAATTTTTGAATGACCGCCACCACCAAAAGTTGCATCAACAACATCAGCGTCGGGAAATAAATTTAATCCCAGGATACTTTCCTGTGCCAAAACAGGTATATGATAAATTTGATTCATCCCACTATACTTTTTTCTGCCTTTTTTCTTTCAGTTTTTGCAGGAACTCAGCCTTGCTCATATCTGGTATTCCAGTTTTGTTAACTGGCAATAAGCGGATGGATTCTCCCATACCAATGAATTCAGCATCTTTTTCAAGATTGGCATATTTAAGATAAGCATCAGGTATATTTAGCCTGCCATTTGGGGCCATATTTACCTTGGTAAAGTTCTGATAGAAAAACTGTAGCAATTTATCATCATCTTCATCAAATGGGTCAAGTGTGCTTTTAAAATCTTCAACCCTTTTTCTCCAGAATTTTTCAGGATGAATGTCGAGACAATCCCGGTGCAGATTTTTTTCTACAACAAGTGATTCAACTGCCAAATCGCCCAGTTCCTTTTTAAAGGAAGCCGGAAGCACGATTCTGCCTTTGTCGTCAATGGTTGCGTTATATGTTCCTGCAAATTCAATCATGAAACTAATTTCAGCTTTTTAGTACCGTAAAAGTAGAAAATTATTCCAAAATATGACAATTTATTCCATTCTATTACACTTGTTATTAAAACTTTAGGCTCTGATCATTGTTGAAAACCTGTTTGAATTTTGTTGAAAAGTTGTGTGTAACTAAACGAAATGGTGTGTAAAATGTTAAAAATGAGCTATCTGTAATGTATTTCGATATTAATAAGAAATAGTTAATAACTCATGATGATTGAGTGAAAAATAGTTTTGCGGAAGAACTAATTATTAGCAGTCAGCAACATTTAAAATTAAAAAAAATTACTCTTTGAATTTCGAATTAAAGGATTGTATTTGATTTGTGGCTATTTTTTACTTAATTGCCGCAAAAAAAGAAACTTGGAAGAGGAAAGCGACAATACATTTAAACCCATAAAAGTCAAAGAGTTATTTAAGGAAAAGAACCCGGCTTTGGCGAAATTTATGCCAGAATTTGTTTTCAAATATATCAACCGGATATTGCACCTTGATTTTTTTAACGATTTTATGAAACGTAATGGTCATTTAAAGGGGATATCGTTTGTAAATCAGGCTATTGTGGAATTTGATGTTAAAGAAGACATAAATGGATTTGAAAATATACCTGAGTCAGGGTGTTATATTTTTGCAAGTAACCATCCTTTGGGAGGATTTGATGCTTTTCTTTTGATGAAATGTGTTGAGAAGCGGCTGGGAAAACTTAAATTTCTGACAAATGATATTTTACTCGGCATCCCAAGCCTGCGTCCTATGTTTATTCCAATCAACAAACACGGTGGCAATACACGTGAAGCAGCAGAAATTCTTAATACAACATATGAATCTGATGAACAGATTCTGATTTTCCCGGCTGGTCTGGCTTCGAGGAAAATAAAAGGCAAAATAGTTGATTTGGAATGGAAAAAGCATTTTATAGCCAAAGCAGTAAAACATAAACGTGATATTATACCTGTTTTTATTGGAGGACGAAACTCGAACCGCTTTTACAGGTTGGCCAACATGAGAAAATTTTTACATATAAAATGGAATATTGAAATGTTTTTTTTGCCTGATGAATTGATGAAACACAGAAACTCCAAAGTGCCTGTTTATTTTGGGAAACCTATTCCATTTCAGCATTTCGACAAATCAAAAACCCATCAGGAATGGGCAGATTGGGTAAAAGAGCAGGTTTATAATTTGCCCGGACAATTTGGCAACAAAAATTAAAAACAAAATAAAAACCTATCAAAACAGGAATTTTTCTAATTTTGCATTCTATTTTTCAAAAATGAGACCGTAAATGAAAAACATAGTTGAACCTCTACCGAGGGAAATGATTTACGCTGAACTTACCCCCGAAAAATTGCTCAGGAAAACCAACAAAGGTGGAAACGAAATATATGTTATAACTTATCAGGATTCTCCTTCTGTAATGCATGAAATCGGGAGGTTGCGTGAAATCACATTTCGTGATGCAGGTGGAGGAACCGGCGAGGAAACCGATATTGATATATACGATACAGCTGTTTCACCATTTAAGCAGTTGATAGTCTGGGATCCGGATGCAAAAGAAATATTGGGTGGTTATCGCTATATCCTTTGTTCCGAAGCTCCGAGAGATGAACATGGACACGTTTTGTTGGCTACTTCACATCTTTTTGATTTTTCAGAAAAATTTATTGAGGAATATTTGCCTTTTTGTCTTGAGTTGGGAAGATCTTTTGTTCAACCGGCTTACCAATCAAGCAAAGCAGGGGCAAAAGCGCTTTTTGCACTTGATAATCTTTGGGATGGGTTGGGTGCTTTGACAGTGGATCATCCTGAAATCAAATACTTTTTCGGGAAAGTTACCATGTACACACATTTCCACAACGAAGCAAGAAATTTGATACAATATTTCTTCAAAAAGTATTTTAGAGACAAGGAAGACCTTGTTTATCCAAAAGAACCTGTTGAATTTGATATGGATTTGGAAGCCATGGAAAGCTTATTTAAAGGTGAGAATTACAAAGAGGATTATAAAATACTTCTTCAAAGTGTAAGGCAGTATGGTGAAAATGTACCTCCGCTAATAAATGCCTACATGAATCTTTCTCCATCAATGAAAACCTTTGGTACTTCAAAAAACAAAGAATTTGGGGAAGTCCTAGAAACGGGCATCATTGTTACTATTGAAGATATTTATAGTTTCAAGGTTGACAGGCATATTGAAACTTATATAAAAGACAAAGAAAACGGGCAATGGCCTGAACCCAAATAAACCAAAATGGATTTTTACTCCAGTTTCCCAAAAATCCTTGTAGCGGTTGACTCGATTATTTTCGGGTTTAATGAAAATGAATTCGACTTGAAATTGTTGTTGCTCAAACGTAATTTCGAGCCTGAAAAAGGGAAATGGTCATTAATGGGAGGTTTTGTGGCCCCAAACGAAAGCCTTGATTATTCGGCACAAAACATTGTTTCAAGATTAACCGGGCTTGACAATGTTTATATGGAACAACTTTTTGCCTTTGGTGATATTAATCGCGATGCAGGCGGCAGGATTATTTCCGTTGCTTATTTCTCTTTATTGAAAATTAACGATCACGATAGTGAACTGGTCAAAAAACATGGTGCTTCGTGGATTTCGTTAAATGAACTGCCTGAGCTTATTTTTGATCATCAGCAAATGGTTGAAAAAGCATTGAGGAAACTTCGGATTAGGGCCCGGACACAGCCAATTGGTTTTGAGTTGTTGCCGAAGAAATTTACGATTCCTCAACTACAGCGTTTATATGAAGCAATTTATCAAATTCCTTTTGATAAGAGAAACTTCAGAAGGAAGTTACTTGCGATGGGTTTACTGGAGAAACTCGATGAAAAGGAGAAAGAAACCTCAAAAAAAGGGGCTTTTTATTACCAGTTTAATAAACCAAAATACCAGGAATTACTCGAAAAAGGATTCAATTTTGATTTGTAATCTGCTGATTTCAAAGACAAATGGTGCATTGGTTAATATGCCCGTATATCCTTCCCTTCAATAAAATTTATAAACGACCGGTTTACAACCCTGTTTCCACCAGGTGTTGGATAATTACCTGTAAAATACCAGTCTCCCAAATCGTTGGGGCAAGCTTTATGCAGGTTTTCAATTGTTTGATAAACAATTTCAACTTCGGCTTTACAATCTTCCGGTTTTAGCATGTCTGCTATTTTTGCTGAAATTTGTTCAGGAGTAAAAGTGCGGTAAATTTCGCGAACATAATTTACCATCTCCTCTTTGGGCAGGTTTTCCTGCTGTTTACATTTTTCGTAAACTTTGTCAATTACAGCTTTTTGCCCGGTTTCCTTTAAAAGTTCGATTGTTGCATTAAAAGCAATAAACTTATCCAGCCGTGCCATGTCAATCCCATAGCAATCGGGGTATCTGATTTGTGGTGCTGAAGAAACAACGATTATTTTTTTGGGATGAAGCCTGTCTAATATGCGCAAAATACTGTTTTTCAGGGTTGTTCCCCTAACAATTGAATCATCGATAATAACAAGTGTATCAACATCATTTTTGATGATCCCGTATGTTACATCATAAACGTGTGCGACCAAATCATCGCGGCTTGCATCATCAGCAATAAAAGTGCGCAGTTTAACGTCTTTGATTGCGATTTTCTCAACACGTGGTTCAAACGAAATGATGCGTTTTATATCTTCTTCAGTGAGCGATCCATTCTTCTTTTTTATTTCTTCGATTTTCCAGTCAACCAAATAATTTCCAATTCCTTCAACCATTCCGTAGAAAGCCGTTTCTGAGGTGTTTGGAATATAAGAAAAAACAGTGTTTTCAAAGTCGTAATTAACAGCCTTTAAAACCGCCGGACAAATTAATTTCCCCAACTCTTTACGTTCTTTGTAAATATCTTTATCGCTGCCTCTCGAGAAATAAATACGTTCGAAAGAGCAGGAAGACCTTTTGTGCGGGACCCGGATTAATTCCTTACTGATCCGGCCATCTTTTTTAATTATCAAAGCTTCGCCCGGATTAATTTCGTTGACATCTCCAACGTGGACGTTCATAACCGTTTGAATAACGGGTCGTTCAGATGCTACTACAACAATTTCATCATTGTAGTAATAATGAGCAGGCCTTATTCCCCATGGATCGCGAACCACAAATGCATCTCCATGACCAATTAATCCTGCAATTGTATATCCACCGTCCCAATCTTTTGTGGCACGTTCAAGGATATTCTGGATATCGAGATTCTCCTCAATTTTGAGTGAAATTTTATCGTTGCTAAATCCTTCGTTTTTGTATTTCCTAAAAAGAAATTCGTTTTCCTGATCAAGAAAATGACCAACTTTTTCAAGGGCAGTAACTGTATCAGTGTAGGCTTTTGGATGCTGGCCTAAGTCGATAAGTACTTTAAACAGTTCATCAGTATTGGTAAGGTTGAAATTACCGGCTAAAACAAGGTTTCTTGATTTCCAGTTGTTTTGGCGCATTACAGGATGAACAAAATCAATGCTGTTTTTCCCGAAAGTGCCATATCTTAAATGGCCTAAATAAAGTTCTCCGGCAAAAGGAAAATTTTCGTATGCCCAATCAATACTGTTAATATCCAGCCTGTCAGTTATTGCTTGCTGCAATGTTACATTAATTTGATCGAAAACATCTTTTATCGGATTTTCCTGTACAGAACGGTAACGGCTAATGTAGGCGCTTCCCGGTGCCAGATTATTTTTCACGCAAACCGCACCGGCGCCGTCCTGTCCGCGGTTATGCTGTTTTTCCATTAAAAGATACAATTTGTTTAATCCATATTTCCACGTGCCATATTTTTCCTGATAATACGACATTGGTTTTAATAATCGGATTAACGCAATCCCGCACTCATGTTGAATCTGGTCACTCATATTGTACTTGTTTCATCAATGGAAAATCTATTTCATCGGTAACAATAAATGCTACCGGATAATTGTCTTTAATTTCCTTGTAAAGTTTTAAGGCTTCATTTTTGGTTCTGAAATCGCCTACTCTTACCCTGAAATTTGGTGAAATATATTTTATATGTACTGTATTATCAGGGTAAACAGATAGGAAATCCATTTTTTTCTTTAATGCTTTTTCTTTTGCATCAACATCGGAACTGAAAAAAATCTCTACTCTGAACCCGTCAATTTTATTTTTGATTTTATTGTTTTCAATATGCCAGCCCAACATTTTTTCAACCATTGGATCTTGATGGACCTCTATATTTTTTATTATTTCAGGGAGATTTGATTCCTGCGTTTTCACATCAGGAAATGAAACCTGGGCAATTATGACCTGATTAGTCAGTACACCTAAAAAAAGTAATAAATTCCGTAACATTTTTCCCTGTAAATTGAAGTTGCAAATATAGTTCAAAAAGCTTAAAACGATAAACATTTTTATTCTGCAGATTTTAACAGAAGTTTCTCAAAACATTAAATTCCTGTACAAAAGGATTTTATAGAGCGATTTTAAATCAGGGTAAAATTTTTTTTGTTTTTCGGGCTAAGATTGAATTAACATTCTTTATCAAAAGATTTTACTGGCAATATAAATGAACTTCATTTTGCAACTTATAAAATACTGTCAACAACCAAACCCGAAGATTATTTGTTATTATTTCTAAAATCAGTCTCTAAATTCATTTTTATTGATATTTTCGAAACCATATAAAGGGGACGAAATAATATTATACAATTATTTAACAGGAATAATGGGAAAACTTATCGATGAATTTAATTCGTACAGGTCAAAAATGAATGAAAAAATTTTGGCTTCTGACAACAAGGTTATGAAAAGGTTATACAGCCTTGATACTTTAACTTATCAGGAAGGAGCGTTGCCGGCAAAAACGAAGGAAATGCTTGGACTTGCAACTTCAATGGTTTTGCGTTGCGATGATTGTATAAAATATCACCTCGAAAAATGTTATGAACAGGGAGTTACCACAGATGAAATGTTTGAACTGTTTGGTGTTGCCAATTTGGTTGGTGGTTCAATTGTTATACCGCATACAAGGAGAGCAGTTGAATTTTGGGAGGAATTGAACGATTCGGCTAATTAAATTTTAAATTATATTTCAGAATTAAAATTAAACAAAATGAATAAAATATTTGCTATCACATCTACCGGGAAGACGGAGAAGTCATTCATGGATTTGCGATTTGGAAAATGTGAGAATGTAGTTATTTTCAATGTAGTATCAAACCAGTATTCAGTTATAGAAAACCCGTTTAAGGAATCTGAAAATAGTGGTATTCAGTTAATTGGGTATTTAAAAGAACTGGAAGTTACTTCTATTATTACCGGTGAAGTAGGGCCAAAAGTAAGTGCCCTTCTTGAAAACGAAAAAATTCAGTTAATTCTTTTACCTGAAGAAAGGATTAAAGTTGAAGAAATTATGGACAGAATTAACCCGTGAGTTTTTTTGTTTTCAGAGCAAAAACTAAATATAAGGATTTCTGAAATAAGATCTTTTCACTGATTTTTGAAGTATTAATCTGAAACAGATTATTATTAAAGTTAAATTGTAATTACAAATTGGTATAATTCAATTTTGTAATGAATAAAAATCGCACTCTTTTATATCCGCAAATCTTAAAAAGAAATACAAATGTTAGTTCGAAAGGCAACTACCGAAGATATTACTTCAATCGTAGAATTTCAGTTGAAAATGGCGTCTGAAACTGAGGGCATTCAGTTAGATGGACCAACTGTATTTAAAGGTGTTACGGCGGTTGTAAACGATCCGGGAAAAGGACAATATTATGTAACTCAAGTAAATAGTGAAATTGTGGCTTCGCTGTTAACCACTTTCGAATGGAGTGATTGGCGAAATGGTACCATACTTTGGATTCAATCTGTATATGTTTTAAAAGAATTCAGGAGAAAGGGAGTTTACCGGAATATGTATGCACATATAAAAAATATGGTAATGCTGAACGAAAATCTGAATGGCATTAGGTTGTATGCGGATAAATCAAACCTTCCTGCCCACAAAACATATAAAGAGCTTGGTATGAATCATGATCATTACATTACTTTTGAATGGCTTAAATAGCAGGAGAAAATTAAATTGAGCTCATATTTATATAAACTCATTCAGGAAGGAGAACATCAGCGCCAGGATTTTAAGTTTTGTATTAATGATTCCAGGAAAATCGCGAAATCATTGGTGGCTTTTGCAAATACAAACGGCGGAAAATTACTGGTGGGCGTGAAAGATAATGGCAAAATTGCCGGAATCAGCACCGATGAGGAATTTTATATGGTTGAAGCTGCTGCCAAAATTTACAGTAACCCGCCTATTAGTTTTTCAACCCAACAATGGCAGATTGAAGGGAAAACCGTTTTGGAAATCCAAATTGATACAAGTACAACAAAACCACATTTCGCGAAAAATGACGACGGTAAATGGCTGGCATATACACGTGTTCACGATGAAAATATACTTGCCAGCAAAATCCAGCTCAATGTTTGGGAAAAAAGTAGCAGACAGATAGGTATTCACTTTACTTATTCCGAATCGGAGAAGATTTTAATCGATTATTTACAAAATAATCCCGGCATAAGTTTTTCAAAGTTTTTTAAAATCGCTCATATTTCAAGGCGAAAAGCTGAAGAAATATTGACAAATTGCATAATTATGGAAATAATAAAAATTGAAACTACTAAAGAAGGGACACTTTTTACACTTAATAAAATGTTCGACGAAAACGTGCTGAAAGGACTTGAAAAGATTAAGAAGACGAAGATTTAAATAGGGTAGTTAGCTTTCTTGAGATATTACTTTTAAAACTATTTTTATTCACTAAATATTAAATACTGAATTATGATTCGAAAATTAAAGTTATTTGTATTCCTGCTACTAACAGGATTTTCTCTTTTTGCACAGGATCAGTATCTTACTGCAAAAACAGAAGACCTTGAAAAAACCTTCGAAAATAAATCAAGTTATTCTGTAAAAGAATTTCCACAAAAATTTAGAAAAGACAAACCAAAGAATATCATTTTGTTAATTGGCGATGGAATGGGTGTTTCTCAGGTTTTCGCCGGATTAACTGCAAACAGAGGGCACCTTTTTTTGGAAAACTGCAAATACATTGGTTTTTCAAAAACACAATCAGCCGATAATTATATTACCGACAGCGCGGCGGGAGGGACTGCACTGTCTGCCGGTGTTAAAACCTACAACGGTGCAATCGGAGTTGATGAAAAAGGAAATCAGGTGAAAACTATTTTGGAAGAAGCCTCTGAAAATGGATTAGCAACAGGGTTGGTTTCAACCTCAGCAATTACCCACGCCACTCCGGCATCATTTATTGCGCATCAGGCAAACCGAGGCTCTTATGAAGACATTGCAGCAGATTTTCTAAAAACCAATATCGACGTTTTTATTGGGGGCGGACTGGATCATTTCACAAAACGAAAGGATGGCCGCGATCTTACAGATGACCTTAAAAACAAAGGATATAAAGTTGAAACTGATTTGAAAAAAATTGGAAAGGTTAAAAAAGGGAAACTGGCAGGCTTAACTGCTGAAGTACATAACGGAAGGGTTGCTGAAAGAGGTGAAATGCTTTCGGTTGCTACTGAAACAGCGCTTAATATACTTGACAATAACAAAAAGGGGTTTTTTCTGATGATCGAAGGATCGCAAATTGATTGGGGAGGCCACGCGGGTAGCACAATTTATGTGGCAGAAGATATGCTCGATTTTGATCAGGTAATAGGAAAAGCGCTTGAATTTGCGGCTAAGGACAAGGAAACACTAATAATCGTTACTGCTGACCATGAAACCGGAGGAATGGCTATTACAGATGGAGACATGCAGAAAGGAGTTGTAAAAGCAGCTTTCCCAACTGGCAGCCACACTGCAGTTATGGTTCCTGTTTTTTCATATGGTCCGGGTGCTGAAGAATTTATTGGAATTATGGAGAACACTGACATTAGTGCAAAAATGAAAAGACTGCTTCTGGTGGATTAATAGAATTTAAAGTGTTAAGAATAGTCGGTATCTTTCAAAAATAAGATACCGGCTATTTTTTTTGTTTGAATAAATGAAATTCTTACTTTCATCGTCACAAAATCAGTTTGAAACAAATAACAGCTGTAAAGTGTTGCTTTTAAAATAAATAACTAAACTAAATAAAAGTGAAAGAAGCTCTGGAAGTTCTTGATAATGTCAGGTTAAATTTTTCCCCCGCCGGTTTATTGGCACTAAATGTTACAATTGCTTTTATAATGTTTGGCGTTGCGCTCGACATTAAACTAAAACAGTTTAAAGATTTGATGATGAACCCCAAATCGGTTATAGTTGGAGCAATTTCGCAATTTGTTTTGCTTCCCGCAGTAACGTTTCTTTTTATTATGTTGTTAAATCCGACTCCAACCGTAGCCCTGGGAATGATACTTATTGCAGCGTGTCCGGGAGGGAATATTTCGAATTTTATGTCTTCACTGGCTAAAGGAAATGTTGCATTATCGGTGAGTTTAACTGCTATATCAACAGTTGCAGCCACTTTTATGACGCCACTTAATTTTGCACTCTGGGGAAAATTATTTGTTAAGCATTATACAAATGCAGCTGCTGATAATTATTTGGTTCCAATTGAAATCGACTTATGGCAAATGGTACAAACTGTGATTATTCTTTTAGGAATTCCTGTTGTTTTAGGATTACTCACTTCACAATTCCTGCCTAAACTGACCGAAAAAATTAAAAAGCCCATCCGTCAACTTTCAATCGTTATATTTATCGCTTTTGTGATTATTTTGCTGTCAGCCAACTTCGATCATTTTATGCGTTTTATTCATCTTGTTTTTATTATTGTGTTGATTCATAATGGCCTGGCACTTGCAACAGGTTATTATACAGCTTCATTTTTCAAACTTCCTGTTATCGACAGACGAACAGTTACCATTGAAACAGGAATTCAGAATTCGGGTCTGGCACTTGTACTTATGTTCAACCCAAAAATATTTCCACCCGAACTTGAATTGGGTGGAATGACAATTATTGCTGCATGGTGGGGCGTTTGGCATATCATCAGTGGTTTGGCAATTTCTACAATCTGGGCGAAAAAAACTATTCCTCTAACAGTATAAATTATTTAGTTTTGCAACCTCTTTTTTAACTTAAATTTTTGAATGATGAGTTACGAGAAATGGTCGTGGGGGTATTGGCTTTTAAAAAAATATGTTCAATTTGCGGATTGGCTGATTTATAACAAGGTAATTATTAACGGCTTAAGTAATATTCCAAAAAATAAACCAATCATTTTTTCTCCCAATCATCAAAACGCGTTAAGCGATCCGATGGCAATTTTACTCAACACAAAGTATCAGCCAGTTTGGCTGGCCCGTGCTGATATTTTTAAAAATAAAACAGCAGCAGCAATTCTGAAATTCTTAAAGATAATGCCTGTTTACCGAATGCGCGATGGTAAAGAAAATCTTGCAAAGAATGATGAGATATTTTTAAGTTCGGTAAGAGTGCTTGAAAACAATTTTGCTTTGGGTTTATTTCCTGAGGCGGCACACTCAGGCAAACGACAAATGCTTGTGCATAAAAAAGCTGTTCCCCGTATTGTTTTCATGGCCGAAGAAAAATCAAATCAAAATCTTGATATTCAAATTATTCCCACAGGAATATATTACAGCCACTACTGGAAATTTAACCGTAACCTGATTGTTAATTTTGGTAAGCCAATTCGTGCCAATGAGTTTCTCGATCAATTTAACCAAAGTGAAAGTGCTGCTACTTTATCTTTAAGACAAAGGATTTTAGACGAAATGCAGTCGGTTGTGCTTGAAATAAAAAGCACGAAATATTATGATGATTTTGAATCAATTCGGGCGATATACGGAAAGCATTTCCTAAAGAGGCAAAATCAAAAATACTCGGTTTTAAATCTTTTTTATTCCGATCAGAAACTAGTTAAGAAACTCGATAAATTGGAGGAAAGTTATCCGGAGATTGCTGAAGACATTGTAAAATCAGCAAAAAACTATGTTTCGAGAATTAAGAAACTAAAACTCAGAAGTTGGTTGCTCGAAAAATCTGATTTGAATTGGTTAAAGATTGTCATCAATAAACTAATCCTGCTTCTGGGGTTTCCCGTTTTCCTGTTTGGTTTTATTTTTAACGCTGTCCCGTTTTTTATCATCGATTCAGTAACACGTAAGAAAATAAAGGACAAAGGTTTTTGGAGTACATTCTACCTGGTACTCGGAATTATTTTGTTTCCAATTTTTTACTTAATCGAATTCTTTGCCGTTTCATGGCTAATTCCCGGAATTTGGTTAAAACTCGCATTTTTGTTTGCTATGCCATTTGCCGGTAAAATTGCCTTTTTATGGTATATTTTATTCAGAAAAACCGTTGGACGGATTAGATTATTTACATTGAAAACATTTAATAAAACTGAATACAACATTCTTTTAAAAGAAAAAGAGTTGTTGTTTGGGAAGTTGGATGAGATAATTTCATTGAATTATTAAAACTTAGGATCTCCGTTTTTTCGCCCCTTTTTTCTGTCTTTCCTTTGTCCGCTGAAACTTGTCATCAAAGTTTTTCTTCGAAGAAAAGGAACGTTTTTTTGTGTGAAATGCGCCTTGGTATGTTGGATCGTCTATCTTCTTTTGCCGGTCAATTTCCCGTAAATAGTTTTGTTTCTCGTTAAATTCAGTTTCAATAACCACAACTTCTTTTGGTAAATCGAGCAACGGAAGCGGCATTCTGATTAATTCTTCAATCTTCTTCAGATGCCATTCATCAGCCGGGTCAACCAGCGTAATTGCATCGCCGGTATTTCCTGCCCGTGCAGTTCGTCCGATCCGGTGCACGTAATCTTCATAATTGTTTGGCAAATCGAAATTAATAACGTGGCTCACAAGGCTGGCATCCAATCCACGCGCCGAAACGTCAGTTGAAATCAAGATTCTTACTTCACCATTTTTAAACGCATTTATAGCATTTATGCGTGTGTTTTGTCCTTTATTTGAATGCAAAATCCGTTTTTCGCCTTCCGACTTTCGTTTTATTACTTTGAAAACTTCCTCGGCATGTTCTTTTGTTTTTACAAAAATGATTACCCGGTTAAAGGTTTCTTCATCTTCAAGCAAATGCTGAACAAGATTGAGTTTTGTGCGGTAATTCGGCACTCTGTATGCTTTTTGGGTTACTTTAACAACTGTTGTTGCCGACGGGGTTACCTCAACTTTTTCATAATGATCAAGAAATTCTTCAACCATTTTTTCCACGTTTTCGTTAAATGTGGCTGAGAAAAGAAGGTTCTGACGTCTGGGAGGGATCACGTCTAAAAGCTGTTTCAACTGGGGCATAAAACCCATATCCAGCATTCTGTCGGCTTCGTCAATAACAAGGTGTTTTACTTTTTTCAGCGACAACGACCCTGCACGATATAATTCCCACATTCTGCCGGGTGTTGCAATTAAAATATCGATTCCCGGTTCTAAAAGCGCAGCGTGTTTTGTCCAGCCAATTCCGCCGAAAACTGCTGCATGACGAATATCTGACAGTGCGGTTAATTCTTCCACATCTTCTCCAACCTGAATTGAAAGTTCTCTTGTAGGTACGATTATCACTACCCGCGGATCTTTTCCTTCGGCTTTTCTTAGTTTAGTTAATAACGGAAGTAAATATGCAGCGGTTTTGCCGGTTCCGGTTTGCGCAATACCTACTACATTTTCGCCTGAGTTAATTTTGGGAATTGCCTCCAGTTGCACCGGTGTTGGTTCAACAAAGCCAATATCGTCTAAAGTTTTAAGTAGTACTTTGGCTATTTTTAAATCTTCGAATGTCTGTTTCATGGCGCAAAAATAGGAAAATCAATCAATTACTTCAATTTATACATTTTTCCTGGCATTGCTAACACAACATTCTTAAATTCAAGCGAAAGCAACATGGCAGAAATCCTGCTAACGGGCAATGTCAATTCCGATGAAATCTGATCGATAAAAAGTTCATCGTTTTCGCGAAGAAGATTTGCTATTCTTTCTTCATCGCCAGTTAATTCTACAAATAAACTTGGCTGCACCGCTTTCTTTTTCGAAGTTTTTTCCCATCCCATAAAAAACTCCAAATCGTCAATTCCTTCAATTAGGTTTGCCCCGCTGTTGCGAATTAACTGATTACAACCTTTGGAATATGGATCACCTGCACGACCAGGGAAAGCAAATACATCCCTGTTATACGACGATGCTATTTCTGCTGTAATTAATGCTCCTCCTTTAACAGCCGATTCCACTACAATTGTTGTATCTGCAAGTCCGGCAATAATCCGGTTCCGGCGGACGAAATTTGACGGATCAATTTTGGTTCCACTCGGAAAATCGGTTACCAAACCACCCTCTTTCAACATATTTTTTGCAGTTTCGGCATGTAACGAAGGATACATTTTATCCAAACCATGACCAACGACACCAACGGTTGGCAGGTTGTATTTTAATGCCGATTTGTGTGCCTGAATATCGATGCCATAAGCAAGACCGCTTACTATCAGTATTTTATAGTTTCTTTCCGAGAATTTGCAAATTAGTTCATCACAAATATTTTTTCCGTAGTTTGTTGCATTCCGGGTGCCAACAATACTTACAATTCGCTGCTCATTCAAATCAAGGTTACCTCTTGTAAAAAGAATTATTGGCGCATCAACGCATGTTTTTAACCGGCGCGGAAAATTTTTATCGGTATAAAAAAGAACTTCGATTTCATGTTTTGCAACGAAATTCAATTCCTTTTCAGCTTTCACCAAAATATCTTTGTCTTTTATTCTGTGTGCGTTAACTTCTCCAATTCCGGGAATTTTTTGTAGTGATTTCAACGATTCGGAAAAAACTCCCTCAACGCTGCCAACGTATGCAACAATATTTCGGGCCAGTATTCCACCAATTCCCGGAATTATTGACAGGGCAATTTTGTAAAGCATTTTGTCGTCCATTTCAGGGGTTTGAGTTATTTTATTTTCGAAATAATGTTATTAATTGAGTCGGCCATTTTTTGGCGATCGGTTTTGCAAAGTGCCGACAAACTTACTGATGGATATTCTGCAACGCCGCGTTTTGTTTTAACAAATAAAGTTAAATCCGACATTTTTCCGAATACTGAATTCTCAAATAATGCATCTTTAAGTACTGGGTGTAAAAATTCAATTTCGTTAAAATTTGGATTGCCAAAACTTATGGCTTTGTAAAACCGGAGCCTGACTTTGTTATTTTCGTCACTGTATTCAATAAACTGGTAATCGGCCACGTGAAAATAAATATACCAAAGCGAAAAAATGCCAATATTTATTAATGCCAGAGCCAATAAGTCGATAAAGAAAAATATTAGTGCTGCCAAAGCAAAAACTGCACTAATGATAAAAAATATCTGTTTTAATTTTACAGCTCTTTTTCTGTTATTAATTTGCATTGAGTTTATCAATTTTTGATTTAAACACTTCGAAAGGATATTTCAAATTTCAAAAGCCAATTTTATTTTAACTTTGTTGCAATTTAATAAACTATGGGAAATTCAACAATTTGCTCACAAATAATATACAGCCGTTTTCCGGAGCAGGAGCTATTGAAATGGATTGAAAAATATTCAAACGGGAAGGTTTTTTTGGCAACGGAAGATACAGTAAACGATATTTGGATTTCGAAATTCGATGATTTTTTTGGTTCGAAAGGAATTAAGAAAGTAGTTATTCCGGCGGGAGAAAACAACAAAAAAATTGAATCGGTTGTAAAAATTTGGGCATTTCTTTCTGAAAACGGAGGAGATAGAAAATCGCTTTTAATAAATATTGGTGGTGGAATGTTAACCGATTTGGCAGGTTTTGCAGCCACAACATTTAAACGCGGCATTGATTTTATAAATGTTCCAACAACTTTGCTCTCACAGGTTGACGCTTCGGTTGGTGGAAAAACCGGGATTAATTTTGGTGGATATAAAAACGAAATTGGCACTTTTAAGGAGCCTGTTGCAGTTATTATCAATACTGATTTTTTAAAAACTATCGACAAGGAAAATTTTATTTCAGGTTTTGCTGAAATGATAAAACACGGTTTGATTTTTAATCCTGAACATTTGGAAGAACTCAGAAAATTTGATATCGAAAATATTGATTACAACCATTTGCAGAAAATAATCAGCGACTCGGTGAAAGTGAAGGAATACTTTGTTGCAAACGATCCAACCGAAAAAAATATTCGAAAAGCCTTGAATTTTGGGCACACAATCGGGCATGCTTTCGAGAGTTATGCAATGCAGCAAAACAAGCCAATTCAACACGGTTTTGCTGTTGCTTATGGAATGATTGCCGAATTATTTTTGTCGGTAAAAAAATGCAGTTTTCCTTTAAATGATTTTGAAAACCTGACCAGCTGGCTATTGAGATTGTATGGAAAATTCGAAATTTCTGAAAACGATTTTGGATCGCTTCTTGAATTGATGACCCACGATAAAAAAAATGAAGATGGTAAAATTAATTTTACTCTCCTTTCAAAAACCGGGAAAATCGAAATAAATCAAAACTGCGAAAAGGAACTGATAGTTGAAGCGTTGAATTATTATAAAGATTTAAAACTAACGGAATGATTTACCAGGTTTCAACAAAAAATCCTATTATAAACGGAAGTATAAATCTGCCTTCTTCGAAAAGTATCAGTAATCGCGCACTGATAATCAATGCTTTAAATTACAGCCCCTATCCTTTGCGGAATTTATCCGACAGCGACGATACAGTGGTTTTATCAGCTGCGTTGAATTCAAATTCAAACAAATTTGATATTGGTCATGCCGGAACAGCGATGCGTTTTCTCACTGCTTTTTTATCGAAAATAGTTGGTGAATGGGAAGTAACCGGTTCGGAAAGAATGCAGCAGCGACCCATTTCGATTTTGGTTGATGCATTAAATTCGCTAGGCGCTCAAATCAAATATCTTAAAAATGAAGGTTTCCCACCATTGAAAATTCTTGGTTCACACTTAACGGGTAAAACAATTGAACTGGATGGCAGTGTTTCAAGTCAGTATATTTCGGCGCTTTTATTAATCGCACCCACCATTGAAAACGGGTTGACCCTGAAATTGACCGGTGAAATTACTTCGCGTTCGTATATTAATCTCACGTTGGAATTAATGGCAAAATTTGGTATTCAATACAACTGGGTTGAAAACAAAATAACAGTTCCGGAGCAAAATTATATTGCACGCGATTTTACAGTTGAAGCCGACTGGTCGGGTGCATCGTATTGGTACGAAATTTTGTCGCTTTGCAAAACAGGAGAAATTCTACTTGAAAACCTTCAACTTGAAAGTTTACAGGGCGATTCAAACATTGCAGGTTGGTTTGAACAATTTGGGGTTTATTCAACCCAAAAATTAAATGGGGTTCTGCTTTCGAAAAAGGAAAATTTAATTCCTGAAAAACTTGATATTGACTTTATCGAAAATCCCGACGTAGCGCAAACTATGGCGTGTTTGTGTGTTGCAAAGCGAATTCCGTTCAAGTTTTCGGGATTGAAAACACTCAAAATAAAAGAGACCGATCGTATTTCGGCTCTTCAAAATGAACTTGCAAAATTTGGTGCAACACTTACTGAACCCGAAAACGGTGAACTTGCGTGGGACGGGAA
>DAOPKR010000008.1:0-18669 GCA_035391305.1 Draconibacterium sp. | reverse complement strand
TCGGCACATTCAACTTCAAAAACGCCACCAATTATTTCGGTTTTCGGATGCAGGGTTTTGGGTGAAAATTTCTTAAAGCCTTTTTTTTCGTCGCTTGCTCCATATACAATTTTTCCAATTTGCGACCAACCCAGTGCCCCGGCGCACATTGAGCATGGCTCCAGTGTTACATATAAAATGCAGTCATTTAAATATTTACCTCCCAGAAAGTTGGCCGCCGCTGTAATAGCCTGCATTTCGGCATGGGCTGTAACGTCGTTTAGTGTTTCGGTCAGATTATGAGTCCTTGCAATAATTTTTCCATTGGCAACCACAACAGCGCCAACCGGGATTTCGCCCTCCTCAAAAGCCTGAAGAGCTTCTGCAAAGGCTTTTTTCATAAAATATTCATCGTTAAAAGGTTCTATCATAATTGTGGTATAAAGCATTTAAGTTGAGATGCTGAAATTGCTAAAATCTTCTTATTTTCGCAACCAAATCAAATAAAAATAACATGTACAGAACTCACACTTGCGGCGAACTTCGAATAGCTGATATAAATTCTGTTGTTACACTTTCAGGATGGGTACAGCGGGTTAGGAATCTTGGCGGAATGACATTTGTAGATTTACGCGACAGATATGGAATTACTCAATTGGTTTTTGATGAAAAAACTGAAGGTGATATTGTTGAGAAAGTTGGTCAGTTAGGTCGCGAGTTTGTTATTCAGGCAACGGGTAAAGTTCGTGAACGAAGCAGCAAAAACAGAAATATTCAAACCGGAGATATTGAAATTGAAGTTTCGGAACTTAATATTTTGAATTCATCTGAAATTCCGCCTTTCACGATTGAAGATGAAAGCGATGGTGGCGATGAAATTCGAATGAAATACCGCTATCTCGATTTACGGCGGGCTCCTGTTCGCGACACCTTAATATTGCGGGCTAAAATGGCACATGCAACACGTTCTTATTTAAATAATCAGAGTTTTATAGAAACTGAAACTCCGGTTTTGATCAAATCAACTCCGGAAGGAGCGCGTGATTTTGTTGTTCCTTCGCGAATGAATCCGGGTGAATTCTATGCTTTGCCTCAGTCACCGCAGCAGTTGAAACAGTTACTTATGGTGGCTGGTTTCGACCGCTATTATCAAATCGTAAAATGTTTTCGGGATGAAGATTTACGCGCCGACCGCCAACCTGAATTCACTCAGATTGACTGTGAGATGTCGTTTGTGGAGCAGGAAGATGTTTTAAATATGTTTGAAGGTTTAACAAAGCACTTATTTAAAGAAATAAAAGGAATTGAGATTACACAATTTCCCAGAATGTCATATTCCGAAGCTATGGAAAGTTATGGTTCTGATAAACCTGACATTCGATTTGACATGAAAATTAAGAATCTGACGGATTTAGTTAAGGGAAAAGGATTTCAGGTTTTTGATGATGCAGAGTATATCGGGGGGATTTGTGCCGTTGGTTGTTCCGAGTTTACCCGTAAACAGCTTGATGCACTTACTGAATGGGTAAAGCGACCACAAATTGGTGCAAAAGGAATGGTTAATATTAAAATAAATACCGATGGAAGCATTAAATCTTCAGTTGACAAATTCTATACCCCAGACGAATTGCAACTTTGGACAAAGATGTTTGGTGCTAATCCTGGCGATCTGATTTTAATTCTTTCAGGAGCTAAAGAAAAAACACAAAAAGCATTGGGTGAACTTCGGCTGGAAATAGCCGGTCAATTAAATTTGCGTAGTAAGAATGTGTTTCAACCCCTTTGGGTTGTTGATTTTCCATTATTGGAATGGGATGAAGAGACTTTGCGCTTTTACGCAATGCACCATCCGTTTACTGCTCCAAAACCCGAAGATATTTCTTTACTGGACACAAATCCGGGAGCTGTACGTGCCAATGCTTACGATTTAGTAATTAATGGTGTTGAAATTGGAGGTGGATCAGTTCGTATTTTTGATAAAGCATTGCAGGCAAAAATGTTTGGATTATTAGGATTTTCGCCGGAACAAGCTGACTACCAGTTTGGTTTCCTGATGAATGCATTTAAATTTGGAGCGCCACCACATGCAGGCATTGCTTTTGGTTTCGACAGGTTGACCTCGATGTTTGCAGGCCTCGACAGTATTCGGGATACAATTGCTTTCCCTAAAAATAATTCAGGTAGAGATGTTATGATGGATTCTCCTTCGACAATTGCACAGGAACAGTTGAATGAGTTACAATTGAAAATTGATTTAAAGGTGAATAAATAAATTTATATGAAATTAAATAAAAAAGGGAAGCAATTGCTTCCCTTTTTTATGTTATACTAATACAATGTATTATTTTTTTCTCGAAGAGTAGTTAATATGCAAGGCAGCAGCCTTACGCAATTCCGTCTTAACATCTTGAACAATACCCATCTTTGTATTCTCATCCACCTTCAAAGAGGTGATCATCATTGGTCTTTCAGCTTCGTCTCTCGCTTCTCTTTCAGCAATAACAAAATTACTTATATCAGAGAGGTTGGCAAATTGATCAGCTAATTGTATACGTGGTGCAACACCATATTTTGCCTGGTACTGCTTTAGCGGTTCTCCAATATAAATATAACTTACCAATGATTTTTTTTCCAATTTACTCAGCTCGGTAGCTGATGGAAGTTTAACCTTAACATTTAATGTTACTTCACGCATGGTTGTACTAACCATAAAAAAGAAAAGTAACATAAATACGATGTCAGGCAACGAAGCTGTTGAAATTGGAGGTAATTCCTTTTTACCACTATTTTTAAATTTACTCATAGTATAATTCTCCTAATTTCGTTTTTTTGGTTCAGCTTCAGAAATCCTTGAAGGATAAATATCGCGAATAGCATCTTGTTGTTCTTTCTCCAATTCATTATATGGTTTTTGAAATTTGCTTTTCGCTAATTCATCTCTCAATTCATTTATGGCAGCAACTAATTCGTTTTGAACAGCAATGTATGTTCCATATTTGGTATTGAGGTCATTACTTAAAGATATAACTCCCTTGGTAACCATTACCTCGCCAAAGAAAGGTATTTCCTTAGGTTCTTTTTCAGGTAAATTGGCATCGTCGGCAGGATTTGCCATAAATTCCTTTGCCTTTTCACGAAGATCCCCAATATCAGTCCATTCATTTTCTACCAAAAGGTCGTTATTCCTGTTAACAAGTACAACAAAAACGTTACGTTCTTTAACATCTTGTTCTTCTTCTTGTTTTTCTTCAACCCATTGTGGTAACCTTCTTTCAAGGCCACTGTCCACATCCATCGTAGTTGTCACCAGGAAAAATATAAGCAACATAAAAGCAATGTCTGCTAATGATGCTGCGGGTACTTCGGGCATTTTTTTACTCATAACTAATTTTCCTGTTAAATGCTACGATTTTACTTATTGTATACTAACCGGATTACCGGCCCTAATATTATTGAGAGTACTGCAATACCAAATAAGATGTATGTTGCAATTAACCCTGCATCAACTAATTTAATGGTACTTGATGTTAATCCCTCTGCGATAAATTTATCAACTCCGATAAAACGTGGTATCTCAGGTGAAGCCAAAACGTAGGCTATAATTGCAACTGTACCCATAAACAGCAGGGAGATAAGTCCACTTTTTGCTGCTTGCTTGTTGGTTAAGGTATGAAACAGTGCAAAAAATACTGCGATACCTGCACCAATAATTCCAAGAATATAGACCCAAATAAGATTTGCATTAATCCAACTTAACATTGTTGGATCAGCATCATTTTCGCTGAGATTTGCCACCAACGAAACAACAAGAATTGCAGATACAATTATCAGGGCCCATAAAACAATAGTAATAATTTTACTTATTTTTTCCATGGGTTATCTTATTTTTTCAGGTTGTGCTTAACAATAATATCTAACAATGAAATTGAAGCATCTTCCATATCATTTACAATACTATCAATTTTTGCAACGCAATAATTATAAAAAATCTGAAGAATAATTGCAACAACCAAACCGAAAACTGTAGTAATCAAAGCGACTTTAATACCTCCGGCAACCAATGAGGGAGAAATATCACCGGCAATCTCGATAGCATCAAAAGCGCCAATCATACCAATAACTGTTCCCATGAAACCAAGCATAGGTCCCAAAGCAATAAATAGGGCAATCCAGCTTAATCCTCTGTCAAGTAAACCGGCCTGAACACCACCGTAAGAAATAATTGATTTTTCAACTACATCAATACCGTGATCAATCCTGTCCAATCCCTGATAGAAAATACTTGCAACTGGTCCGCGTGTATTACGACACACTTCTTTCGCAGCTTCAACCCCACCGTTTTCCAAAGCATCTTCAACTTTGCTGAGAAGCTTTTTAGTGTTGCTTGTTGCAAGATTGAGGTAAAGTACCCTTTCAATTGCAAACGCCAATCCTAAGATAAGTGTAAGTAATACGAAAGTCATGAAAAAGGCACCACCTTCAATAAATTTTTGTTTCAACTGGCTGTGAAACGATTTTCCTTCTTCAGCAGCTGCTGCAGCGGCTTCCTGAGGATCAGCAGATAAATCAACCTGACTTGAAGCCGCCGGTGGAGTAGCTGCTGGTTCATCCTGTGCAACTACAACGTTTGACGCCATAAAAAGTAGCATTCCAAATACTGCTATTAACGCGAATAGTCTTTTCATAATTGTTTTGAATTTTTAATTAATAATTCCCTAATTTGTTTGTATTGATTTTTATTTAAAAAAATTTCTATTTCACAAAGCAAATAAAATTGCTTTTTATTTCACCATTCAAATGTACAATATTTTTTAGAACGCTGCCTGTTTTTTTGTAACGGCGGAGAGAGAGGGATTCGAACCCTCGGTACCGTTTCGCAGTACACACGCTTTCCAGGCGTGCCAGTTCAGCCACTCCTGCACCTCTCCTATTAATTAACCGGCATCCCAAAATGAGGGCTGCAAATTAATAAAAAATTGTGAATAAAAAATAAGCTATTCACTAATTTCCCCCCGTAGGCTTTTATTCAGATACATTTTAATTTCATTATTACTTAAGGATTGCCCTAATAAAAACATTAATTTGGTAATAGCTGCTTCAGAAGTCATATCTTTTCCCGAAACTACTCCTGCATTTAGTAATTCCAAACTTGTTTCATACTGACCCATTATAACCCTTCCTCCCTCACATTGCGTAATATTCAATACAATAATATCGTTTACAATTGCCTTTTTTATGCAATTTATCAGCCATAATGAAGTAGGAACATTACCTGAACCAAATGTTTCCAGAACTATCCCTTTTAGTCCGGGTATATCGACAATAGAATTAAAAACCTTTTCGCTGATACCCGGAAACATTTTAAGTATTACAACATTATCATCAAATTTTGTATTGATTTTTAAGATTCCTTTATTTTCAGGATGATATATAAATTCATCGCTGTAACGAATATCAACTCCTGCGACAGCAAGCGCCGGATAATTTACCGAATGAAAAGCACTAAACTGTTCTGAATCTCTTTTAACAGTTCGGTTTCCGCGATACAATTTAAAATCGAAATAGATACATACTTCCGGTATTTTGCTTTTTCCTGCTTGTTTTGCAGCTGCAATTTCAACTGAAGTAATCAGGTTTTCCTTACCATCAGTTCTTATGGTTCCAATTGGCAGTTGCGAACCTGTTAATATTATTGGTTTATCCAGATTTTCGAACATGAAACTCAAGGCTGATGCTGTGTAAGCCATAGTATCTGTTCCGTGTAATATTACAAAGCCATCGAAAGAATTATAATTTTTTTTAATTAGTAGTGCAATTTTAACCCAAACCGAGGGATTCATATTTGAAGAATCGAGGATTGGGTTAAGCACAATTGTTTTGATATTATAGTTGAACTTGTTTAGTTCAGGTACTTCTTTTAAAATTTGGTCGAACTTAACTGGTGATAAAGTGCCTGATTCCAGATGTTGCACCATTCCTATTGTGCCGCCTGTATATATTATAAGTATCGATGTTTTTTCACTTTTTTCTGGTAACATAGGAATGGTTTGATTTTGCTGCAATTTATTAAATACCAAACAAACTACGCGAATTTTCAGTAGTTATCTCAGCGATATCTTTAATGGGTATCTGATAAATTTCGGATAACTTTTGCGCAACATAAACCAAATACGAACTTTCATTTCGCTTTCCACGTTTTGGATTTGGAGATAAATAAGGTGCATCAGTCTCCAAAACAAGATTAGTTAATTCAATGTTTTTAAGAAACTGACCTAAATTGCTGTTTTTATACGTCACAACTCCTCCAATGCCTAACAGAAATCCTAAATCGATTACTTTTTTTGCTTCTGTTTCGTCACCTGAAAAACAATGGAAAATACCCTTTAAAGTGCCATCCTGTTCTTCATTTACAATCTCAAATACTTCATTGAAAGATTCCCTTACATGAATTACGATTGGAAGATTACGGGATTTGGCCAGTTTTATCTGATGCCTGAAGGCATCCTTTTGTTCATTAATATATGTTCGGTCCCAATACAAGTCAATTCCAATCTCTCCGATTCCATAAAATTTTTGTTTTTCAAGCCAGTATTCAACAAGCGAAAGTTCTTCCTTATAATCATGTGAAACAGAAGTTGGATGAAGTCCCATTAAGGGGTAACAAACATGAGGGTATGCATTGCTTAGGTCAAGCAGTCTTTTAATTGTACCTGAATCGATGTTCGGGAGTACTATTTTTCTGACATCATTATTATACGCATTTTGAAGAACTTCTTCAATGTCGTCATTAAAATCTTCAGAATAAATATGTGAGTGTGTATCAATCAGCATGTCAGAAAAATTTCGACAAATGTATAAAAGCAATTTATCCTGAAACACAATTTAACTTTAACAAAAAATTAAGTTTTCACTGTATTTCAGGATAAATAAAAAATTTCAGACTGGTATTTCTGATTGAATTTAAACAATTCCCTGTGCCAGCATTGCATCGGCTACTTTAACAAAACCGCCTGTATTGGCTCCTTTAACATAATCCACTTTATTGCCTTCTTTACCATAAGTGACGCAAGTTTCATGAATTTCTTTCATAATGTGTTTAAGCCGTATATCAACTTCTTCACGCAACCAATTATACCGCATACTGTTTTGAGACATTTCAAGGCCTGATACTGCAACACCACCTGCATTGACTGCTTTTCCGGGTGCGTAATCAATATGTTCAGAAAGAATTTCTACTGCTTCGGCAGTACAACCCATATTTGAAGCTTCAGCAACCATTTTACAGCCATTTTTTATGAGTTCTTTTGCATCTTCTGCATTTAATTCATTTTCGGTTGCACATGGAATTGCCAAATCAACCGGTACTTCCCATGGATGTTTACCTGAAATAAATTTTGCCCCAAATTCCTGTGCATAAGGTTGTACAATGTCGTTGTTTGTCGCCCGGAGTTCAAGTAAATATTCAACTTTTTCCCCTTTTATCCCTTCAGGATCGTAGATATAACCGTCAGGACCCGAAATAGTCACCACTTTTCCTCCCAGCTCATTGATTTTTGTAATTGTTCCCCAGGCAACATTCCCAAAACCCGAAACAGCAATGGTTTGTCCCTCAATATCTTTTCCGATTCGGTGTAACATATGTTGTGCAAAATACACAGCACCAAATCCGGTAGCTTCAGGACGAATCAAACTCCCTCCCCAGGCAAGCCCTTTGCCGGTCAGCACACCTGTAAATTCGTTTTTCAATCGTTTATACTGACCAAATAAGTATCCAATTTCGCGACCACCAACACCAATGTCACCCGCGGGTACGTCAGTATTTGGGCCAATATGCCTGTAAAGTTCGCTCATGAATGACTGGCAAAATCGCATAATTTCACTATCTGTTTTTCCTTTAGGGCTGAAATCAGATCCGCCTTTTCCGCCACCCATTGGTAACGTTGTCAGGCTGTTTTTAAAAGTTTGTTCGAACCCGAGAAATTTCAGGATACTTAAAGTTACACTGGCATGAAAGCGCAAACCGCCTTTATATGGCCCCAATGCAGAATTAAACTCTACGCGGTAACCCCGGTTAATTTGAACCTCTCCCCGGTCATCAACCCATGGGACACGAAACATAATTACCCTTTCAGGCTCAACCATTCTTTCAAGGATTTTAGCCTTAATGTATCTTGGGTTTTTACTGTAATAATCCCAAACAGAAATTATTACTTCTTCAACTGCCTGATGAAACTCACTCTCTCCAGGAGTTCGTTTTTCTAAATCAACAATGAATTTATTTATATCTGCATTCATTTTAAAAATGATTTTAAAGTTTTAGCTCAAAGATATGATTCTTAAAATTGAAAATACAAGGGTATTTATCATATTCTAACTGATAACAGCTCTGGATAAGAATCATTTAAGCCAGGAAGAACATGTTAAAAAACAGGCTATGACAATTGTCAGATTTTCATGAAATAAAAAAAGCTCTTTTCTTATTCAGAAAAGAGCTTTTTAAAATATTGCGGTGTCAATTACATCATTCCACCCATTCCGCCCATTCCTCCCGGACCGCCCATTGGCATTGCCGGTTTGTCTTCTTTCTCTTCAACAATTACAGCTTCTGTTGTTAAGAACATTCCTGCAATTGAAGCAGCATTTTCAAGAGCAACACGGGTAACTTTAGCAGGGTCTATTACACCGGCTTCATATAGATTCTGGTAAACATCAGTACGTGCATTGTAGCCATAATCACTTTTGCCTTCTCTAACTTTTTGAACAACAACTGCACCTTCTTTACCAGCATTTAAGACTATTTGACGAAGTGGTTCTTCAATGGCACGTTTTATAATTTCGATACCGGTTTGTTCGTCATCGTTTTCTCCTTTTATCGAATTCAAAGTTTCAATAGCACGCAGATATGCAACGCCGCCACCTGGAACAATTCCTTCCTCAACAGCTGCGCGGGTTGCACTTAAAGCATCGTCAACGCGGTCTTTCTTTTCTTTCATTTCAACTTCTGAAGTTGCTCCAACATAAATTACTGCAACACCGCCTGCCAATTTTGCCAAACGTTCCTGTAATTTTTCTCTGTCGTAGTCTGAAGTTGTAGTTTCAATTTGTTTTTTAATTTGTCCGACACGTGCTGAAATTGATTCAGTAGCGCCAGAGCCATTAACAATTGTAGTTACTTCTTTGTCAACAGTAATTTTTTCCGACTGACCTAACAAATCAAGAGTTGCCTGTTCTAGTTTCATCCCTTTTTCTTCGGTAATTACAGTACCACCGGTTAAAATAGCGATATCTTCAAGCATTTCTTTTCTACGGTCGCCAAAACCCGGAGCTTTAACGGCGCATACTTTTAGTGAACCACGCAAACGGTTAACAACCAAAGTTGCCAAAGCTTCGCCGTCAACATCTTCTGAAATAATCATTAAAGGGCGACCTGTTTGAGCGCTTGCTTCCAAAATTGGAAGGAGGTCTTTCATCGTGCTGATTTTTTTGTCGTAAATCAAAATGAAAGGATTATCGAGTTCAGCTGCCATTTTTTCGGCATCGGTAATAAAATAAGGAGAAATATAACCTCTGTCGAATTGCATACCCTCAACTACATCAACATAAGTGTCGGTACCTTTTGATTCTTCGATTGTGATAACCCCTTCTTTATGAACTTTCTGCATTGCTTCGGCAATCAGTTTGCCAATAGTTTCGTCGTTGTTTGCAGCAACTTTTGCAACCGATTCGATTTTTGCGTAATCGTCGCCAATGGTTTGTGCTTGATTTGCAATACTTTCAACTACCTGTGCAACAGCTTTGTCGATGCCGCGTTTTAAATCCATTGGATTTGCGCCGGCAGCAACGTTTTTCAAACCAACTGTAATAATTGATTGAGCTAAAACAGTTGCAGTTGTAGTTCCGTCGCCTGCATCGTCACCGGTTTTTGAAGCAACTTCTTTTACCATCTGTGCTCCGATATTCTCGTAAGCATCTTTCAAATCGATTTCTTTTGCAACTGAAACACCATCTTTTGTGATTTGAGGTGCTCCAAATTTCTTTTCAATAACTACATTGCGACCTTTTGGCCCCAATGTTACTTTAACTGCATTTGCCAGTTTATCAACGCCGCTTTTCAGCTTTTCGCGTGCTTCAATTTCGAATTTAATTTCTTTTGACATAGTATTTCTTTTTTTTGATTTTAATTAAGCGATGTACAATACATCAGATTGTGACATTAATAAGTAATCTTCACCGTCAATATTCAACTCTGTGCCCGAATATCTTCCGTAGAAAACAACATCACCAACATTCAGTTCCATTGGTTCGTCTTTTTTACCACTACCCACCAACAACACTGTTCCAACTTGTGGTTTTTCTTTTGCTGAATCCGGAATAATTATTCCACTAACTGTTTTCTCTTCCGCTGCCTTTGGTTGAACAAGGATTTTTCCAGCCAGAATCTTACCTTTTAAATCTGCCATAGTTTTATAAGTTTTTATTTAAATTAAACACTATTATTAAAAAATCGACACGGTGCATTTACACAATCTGTGCCAACTGCCTGACAAAGTGATTTTTTACAGAAACATGGACAAAATTTCACAGATGATGATCAATGATTTATTAAAGACAGGCCCAATTTGTTAGATTTCAAGAGACTACAGGAAATGACAATGTTTCTGACATGGTGGCAGAGTTGTTGAATTCGTATTTACCACGGACAAAATTTTTAAACTAATGTTACTGAATTGATTTGCGATTTATAAAAAAACGTCACTTGAAAATCAAATGACGTTATTAAGTTTCAGGTTATTTTGTTTAAAAACCTACCCCAAATCCAACACTGAAAAAAGGTTCCCAGCTTTTGTATGGAGAGTTTTTATTTTGTAATACATCAAATAATACTTCAGCAGTGAACCATGTATTTTTTGAAATGGGTTGACTGTAACCGCCACCAACAAATAAAAATGGTACCCATTTTCTGTCGTTATCGCCAGTTCCGTAATAAAGATCGTAATTCATGGCAGAATATTCAACATGTGTATAAAGCTTTGGAGTTACCCTCAACCGACTAAAAATACTGAACCCATAATTGCTGGTTGTATAATCTTCTTTGTAACGCTTGTCGCTTATATATTCATAAGACAGTTTTCCACCAATTGAAAATTTTGGTGTTAGTTTGTATCCCACTAAAGGTTCAATTCCAATAACCGTATATCTCCCAACACTCAGGTTTACATATCCTCCAAAATAAATCTTCCTTGCGTTCAGTAACGGTTTTTGCAACGGTTGCGAAGAATTTTGCACAGCGGGTGTTTGTGGGGCAGTTGCTGCATTGACAGGTACCACCAATACTGTGTCAATCCGGACAGTTTCTATTTTTACAGTATCAATCCGGGTTGTTTCAATCCGAACTGTATCTTGTGAAAAACCTGAAACAGAGAAAAATAAAACCAAAATTATTACTGATACAAATTTTTTCAACTGGCCCTTGTTTAAAATCTGAATAATTACATTGTGTTTCATAATTTCTATCATAATAAAATGACAATTCAAGCAACATAAATTTTTTTAAAAAGTTCAAAACCGGTTATTTACTTTACCAATTCCAGCCATCCCTGTAATTGTGTTTTATCCATTGCTCGCACATTTCCTGCGCATTCCACTCTACTTCCTTCTTCGATTGATCATCAACTTTTTTGGTAACAATATCAGAAGAGAAAGGTAAAAGTTTGGTTGTTTTTAGTTTTTCATCGGGTGTGAGATTGCTTACTTTCATATTTTCACTGTCCCAAAGAAAAGTTTTTTGAAGCGATTGCATACGAACAGCAAGATTTCCCATTACCACCATTTCATTGAATGGGCCTGCATATTCGAAACTGGAAGCAGGTTTACCACCATTTTTGCAGCAGTTTACGAAATGCATTTCATGCCGGCCACCTCCATTCGGATCGTCAGGAATCCTTTCGAGTTTAACTTTAGTTTCAGGCTTAATTTCAGCGCCATTTTTATATACTTTCCAGTTTTCCCCGTAGCTTTCGGCAATTAGAGTTGCTTCAGAACCTAAAAGCATAAAACCTCCCCCGGGATTCATTGGGGCATCAAGAGGCAGATTGAACGGACGTGCTGGCATCAATCCTCCGTCGTACCAGGTTAATTCAAGCTCAGGTGCTGCACAATATGCTAATTTTTCACGCGCCGGAAACAGAAATGTAACCTTGGATGAAACAGGGGCACTTTCGGTATTTACAAGCGAAGAACTAGCCTGAAAGGCTTTTGGTGCGCCTAATTTCAGTGCATAGTAAGGAACATCCAGTAAGTGACATCCCATATCGCCAAGAGCACCGGTACCAAAATCCCACCAGCCTCTCCAAATCCATGGGTGATATTCCGGATTGTAAGCCCGCATTTTTGCCGGACCAATAAATAAATCCCAATTCAATGTTTCAGGTATTTTTTCTTCTTTCAATGGCTGTGGCATTCCCTGTCGCCAGATTGGCCTGTTTGTCCAAACGTGTGCTTCCCTTACTTCACCCAAACATCCGCTTTGAACGATTTCTGCTACTTCATAAACAGTATCATCCGAGTGGCCTTCATTTCCCATTTGAGTAACAACTTTGTATTTTTTTGCCGCTTCTGTAAGCTGCCGCGATTCCCAAACCGTGTGTGTCAGCGGTTTCTGACAATACACATGTTTGCCCAGTTGCATGGCAGTCATTGCCGTAATTGCGTGTGTATGGTCGGGTGTGGCAATTACAACTGCGTCAATATCTTTTTGTTTTTCAAACATTTCCCTGAAATCCATATACTTTTCAGCTTTCGGATAGGTTTTGAAAACAGGTTTGGCATAATCCCAGTCAACATCACAAAGTGCAACTATATTTTGCCCCGGCATATTTCTCAGGTTTACATTTCCTTTGCCGCCAATTCCAATCCCGGCAATATTTAATTTATCACTTGGAGCAATATGACCCAAGCCCGAAACTGCAAAACCCGGGATAACGGTAAAAGCTGCAAGCGCTGATGTTGTTGTACCAATAAATTTGCGACGCGATTGGTTAAAGTTCGATTTTGTATTCATTTCTGTTTCGTTTTAAGATTTTAATAAAAGAAAGAAGTTAAATTTATTGAATTCCAGCGGTTTTTAAAATTTTATTTGCCATTAAATTTGTTCGGCAAAATGAGATAGTAATTTATCTTAATTTTTCATCTTACTTTTAAGCCTTTAAAAACTTAAAATGAATATTGATAAATATCCATCGAAATTACTTGAAAATGCGGTAAATGAATTTTCAAAGTTACCCGGAATCGGGCGTAAAAGCGCACTTCGGCTTGTTCTGCATTTGCTGAAACGGGATATTGAGGCGGTTAATTATTTTGGCAACAGTTTAATTCAACTTCGAAACGAAATCAAGCATTGCAAAATTTGCCACAATATTTCCGATTTTGATATTTGCCAGATTTGCAGTAACCAAGCGCGAAACCGAAGTGTAATTTGTGTTGTTGAGAATATCCGCGACGTAATGTCGATAGAAAATACGCAGCAGTTCAACGGGTTATACCATGTTTTGGGAGGAATTATTTCGCCGATGGATGGAATTGGCCCGGCTGATCTTGAAATCGAGTCGCTTATTAAAAGGGTTGAAAAAGGTGAAATTATTGAAATTATACTGGCACTTTCAACAACAATGGAAGGTGACACAACCAACTTTTACATTTACAGAAAACTTAAAGGCAGGGAAGTGCGCGTTACAACACTGGCGCGGGGCGTTTCTGTTGGCGACGAGCTCGAATATACTGATGAGATTACACTTGGCCGCTCGCTTGCCAACCGTGTTCCTTACGAAACTTCAATGGGCAAATAATTTTAATCCAATATCAGAAAAGAACCAATTTTCCGTTATTCAAAATGAATATTACTTTTGATAACTAAAGCAAACGTAAATCAAGGTTTTCGTACTTCGGTCTTCCGACTTCCGATTTCCGACTTTCTTAAAAAATGAAACTTTCAGTAATTATAGTCAACTACAACGTAAAACATTTTCTGGAGCAGTGCCTGCATTCGGTTTACAAAGCTGCCAGAGGTATTGAAACGGAGATTTTTGTTGTTGACAATAATTCTGTTGATGGTTCTGCCCAGTTAATTCGCGAAAAATTTCCAAACCTTCATTTTATTGAAAACAAGGAAAATGTTGGTTTTTCAAAGGCAAATAACCAGGCAATCAGAATTGCAAAAGGAAAATATATTTTGCTTTTAAATCCTGATACCGTTGTCGAAGAAGATACCTTTTCAAAAGTTATCGGTTTTATGGAAAGTCATCCGGATGCGGGCGGTTTGGGCGTAAAAATGATTGACGGGAAAGGTACTTTTTTGCCAGAATCAAAACGTGGATTACCAACTCCCTGGGTTGCTTTTTATAAAATTTTCGGGCTTTCAAAAATATTTCCCAACTCGCGAAAATTCGGGAAATACCACCTTTCCTATTTGAATGAAGATGAAGTTCATGAAATTGACGTTTTAGCCGGCGCATTTATGCTGATGCGCAAGGAAACACTTGATAAAGTTGGGCTGCTTGACGAAACATTTTTTATGTATGGCGAAGATATCGACCTTTCGTACCGCATTACTTTGGGCGGCTACAAAAATTATTATTTTCCTGAAACAACAATTATTCATTACAAAGGCGAAAGCACAAAAAAAGGCTCGCTAAATTATATCAGGTTTTTTTATAACGCTATGATAATTTTTGCCCGCAAACATTTTTCGGGAGGTAAAGCCGGTATTTTTGTGTTTTTAATTCAAGTGGCAATTTATTTCAGGGCATTTATTTCGCTTGCCAAAAGAACATTCGCAAATATTTATTTGCCTGTTTTTGATGCGGTTCTGATACTTTTGGGATTTCTTTTTATCACACCTTACTGGGAAACTGTTCATTTTGGTAAAGCTGATTATTATCCACCCGAGTTTATAAAAATTGTAGTGCCGGTTTATATTGCAATCTGGCTAACGGGGATATTTTTTTCAGGCGGTTACAAAACTCCGGTAAACCTTTACAGGTTGGTGCGTGGAATTTTTTGGGGGTCAATCTCAATTTTGTTGGTTTATTCGCTTGTTGACGAAAGATTTCGTTTTTCGCGGGCGCTTATTTTGCTTGGATCTGCGTGGGCAGTTTTTAGTTTGGTGCTGTTTAGGCTGACCTTTCATTTGTTGGGAATAAAGAAATTCAGGCTCGATACAAAACGGACAAAACGTATTGCAATTGTTGGCCATTCAAAAGAGGCTGCCAGGGTGAAACAACTTTTGGAAAGCACACAAATCAGGTCGGAACTGGCTGGATTTATTGCGCTCGATCATTCTGACAGAGGACAAAATTATATCGGTCATTTAGATCAGCTTTCTGAAATTATCAGGATAAACCGGATAAACGAAATTATTTTCTGTGCCGAAAATATTAGTTCTGCTCAAATTATACGCGCCATGCTCGATTTGACCCAGCTTGATATGGAATACAAAATTGCACCGCCGGAAAGTATAAGTATAATTGGCAGCAATTCAATACACACTGCGGGCGATTTATATGTGGTAAACGTAAATGCTATTTCAAAACAATCGAACCGGCGAAATAAAAGGGTTTTCGACATTCTGGCATCACTTGTTTTGCTTGTTCTTAGTCCGGTTATTTTGTGGTTCTTCGAAAATAAATCTCATTTTGTGGGTAATATTTTCAGTGTTTTTAAAGGCAAAAAATCATGGGTTGGATATATTTCCGAACCCGGTTTGTTCGAAAATTTACCAGTAATAAAAAATGGAGTACTTGATCCTGCAAATCTTTTTGCCGAACTAAATCTGGATGCCGAGAAAAAATCGCAGTTAAATATGATTTACGCCAGAGATTACAACTTTTCCACTGATTTTGAGATATTACAAAAAGGTTGGAAGAAGCTGGATTGTTAGATAATTGAATTGTTTAAATTGATGGATACCAGTTGTTTATCAATCAATAAAATTCAAAGTCAATTTTAACTTTAAGTTCCCCCACAATCCTTTCGAAGGTATCTGTATTAAAAATTGTGGACCTGGCTTTCGGATTATTTTTCAGCAAATAATTATTTTAATTCCTGACTCAACCCTCAGTTTCTGCCGGCTGCTATTGTTATTTTTCAAACCAAGTCAGCAAAGTTTGTTTTGTTACGAATTTTATTCTGAAAGCGTAATAATATCTTTTGGGTGAAGAATTGGTTGTGGAAATCCTTTCGATATAGAATTTATCATTGCCAACCCGATTTGAGTTGTACTAACCACCGAATTTGGCGAAACTGCTTTTACGATTTTTACCAGCCACATAAAATAGTCATACATAAATTGGTAGCTTTTTGTTCTTGATTTAATTCCCCGAAGTGGGATTATCATTCCTGGCCTGAACATAAATGCCTGTTTAAAACCCATTTGCAACAAATCATTTTCTGTTTTACCCTTTACACGTGCCCACATCATCTTCCCTTTTTCCGACGAATCGGTACCCACACCCGAAACATAATTAAATGTCATTTGCCGGTTGAGTTGAAAAAGTGTTTTTGCAAGTGCCATCGTAAAATCATAGGTAATTCTTTTATATTGCTCTTCGCTTAAACCAGCGGCACTAATACCAAGTGCAAAGAAACATGCATCATAACCCGAAAGCTGATCTTTTACTTTTGAGAAATCAGTAAAATCATCGTGAATCAACTCTTTTAATTTTTGATGATTAATACCAGAAGATTTTCTCCCAAGTACTAAAACCTCACTGATTTCTTTATGATCCAGACATTCTAAAAGAATTCCCTTACCTACCATTCCGGTTGCTCCTGTAACAATCACTTTTTTCATAATACCAGTATTTTTAATTTGCAGAATTATATTCTTCCGTTTGATTTAAATATTTCGAAATTAAACTAATGTAATTAACAATCTGATTTTAAATTGGTTTCTGAATACAATCCGATAAATCTCTTTTAGTTAGTTTTATGAAATTAAGATTGTCCTTAAACAAAAACCGTTCATCCTGAAATTTTTCAGAATGAACGGTTTTTTAGGTTTAAAAGTTGAAAATTTTATTTTGAATACAACTTTTCTCTTTGTTCGTGAATCCTTTCATCTGTGATATAATCGTCATAATTCATCAGCTTATCAATTATTCCGTTTGGCGTTAATTCGATTACCCTGTCGCAAACCGTTGAAATGAATTCGTGGTCATGAGAAGACATAAACACATTTCCGGAGAAGCGTTGCAGGTTGTTGTTAAAAGACTGAATTGACTCCAGATCAAGGTGATTGGTAGGTGTGTCCAAAATCAGCGCATTTGCATTGGCAAGCATCATGCGTGCAATCATACAACGTACCTTTTCACCCCCGGAAAGTACATTTACTTTTTTATATATTTCATCGCCTGCAAATAGCATTCTTCCGAGATATGTTCTAACAAAAATTTCGGTAGTATCGCTTGTAAACTGGCAAAACCAATCAAACAAACTTAATTTGTCACTTGTAAAAAACTCAGAATTATCAAGCGGAAGGTAAGCGGTAGTAATGGTTTGTCCCCACTGATAGGTTCCTGAATCAGGTTCAGCATGACCCGTAATTATCTCAAAAAGCGCAGTCATCGCCCGTGGATCACGCGAAATGAATGCGATTTTTTCTCCCTTTTCCGCCACAAAGTTAACTTCTTTAAAAACTACTTCGCCTTCAATGCTTGCGCTTAATCCATTAACATTAAGGATTTTGTCACCTGCTTCACGTTCAGGAGTAAAAATAATTCCAGGATACTTGCGGGTTGATGGTCTGATGTCTTCAATATTCAGTTTTTCCAACATTTTACGTCGGCTTGTAGCTTGCTTTGACTTTGCAACGTTAGCGCTAAAACGCTGAATAAATTCAAGTAATTCTTTCTTCCTTTCTTCTGCCTTTTTATTCTGCATTTGTTGCTGGCGAAGTGCCAGCTGGCTACTTTGATACCAGAAACTGTAGTTTCCGGCAAACATTTTAATGTCGTTGAAATCAATATCAATTGTATGGGTTGAAATCGCATCCAAAAAGTGCCTGTCATGCGAAACTACCAAAACAGTGTTTTCGTAATTGGCCAGATAATTTTCAAGCCAGACAACTGTTTCAAGGTCGATATCGTTGGTAGGCTCATCAAGTAAAAGATTGTCGGGTTTGCCAAAAAGTGCCTGGGCAAGTAAAACCCTCACTTTCTCCTTCCCGCTCATATCCTTCATCAAAGTATGATGTGATTCTTCTTTAATTCCAAGATTACTAAGCAGCGATGCAGCGTCACTTTCTGCATTCCATCCATTCATGTCGGCAAATTCAGCCTCAAGTTCAGCAGCTTTCAATCCATCTTCGTCCGAGAAGTCGGGTTTGGCATACAAAGCGTCTTTTTCGTGCATAATATTCCAAAGTCTCTCGTGGCCTTTCATTACAGTGTCGATTACTGAAAATTCGTCGAAGGCAAAATGGTTCTGGCTTAAAACTGAAAGGCGTTCGCCCGGACCTTGCGTAATATTTCCCTGCGTAGGCTCAATTTCACCCGAAATAGCTTTTAAAAATGTTGACTTTCCTGCACCGTTTGCACCAATTATTCCATAGCAATTTCCGGCTGTAAATTTCATATTTACATCCTGAAACAATATTCGCTTCCCAAACTGTATTCTTAAATTATCTACTGTAATCAT
>DAOPKR010000007.1:68125-69384 GCA_035391305.1 Draconibacterium sp. | reverse complement strand
GCCTTTGAGGCGCTTCAATCGACCCAAACTGTCAGCGGGAGCCTTTTGAGGCGCTTCAATCGTCCAAAACTATGAACAAGCTTATTTGCAGAATGACCCAATTATCGAATATTAACCATTAAAATTTCAAAATTATGAATTATGAACTTGAAGATTTAACAAGCTCCCGGTTGCCGGTTATGGAAGTGGGGCAATTAACGATCCGCTGTATTACCGACCTGGGCACCATCGATGAGTCGTTAAAAACGGACGTGCCGTATAACAATTATACAGAGAAACTCAGCGTAAAAGCTGAATTGTTTTTCGCGGCGCTTGCACAGGTGCGCAAACGCGAAGAAACCGAACTGATATTTAATGCTGATATCCGCCGTGACAAAACAATCTCATCGTTTGGCATGGCAATCAGGCTGCACCTGGCTGCCGCCGACCCTGAAGAAGCCGAAGTTGCAAGAGGTTTGAACATCCTGTTCAGCACGTATAAAAACATAGCCAAACTGACCTATGAAGCCGAATCGCTGGCGATCGACAAATTCGTAGCCGAGCTGAACAAACCCGTTTACAGCGAGAAAATTGCCATTTTGCACATGCAGAAATATGTGAACAACATGGCAGAAGCCAACGAAGTGTTCAAAAACCTTTTCAGCCAGCGTTTGCAGGGCGTGGCCTCTACCGAAGTGTTTGATATGAAAAGCATCAGGGCAGAGATGCTGGCAGTATATAACGATTTTTGCGAATATGTGCTGGCTATGGCTAAAGCCACCGAACTCCCGTTGTTTGTAAATTCGCTCAGCCTTATCAACACTGCCCGTAAATACTATGCCGACCTGATGGCGCGCCGCCAGGGTACTACCGAAAGCGAAGAGCCGCCTGTAACCGGCTAATCGCTGTTTATTTAAAAGCCCGGTCGCATGAAAGGGGTCAGCATGAATACCGGGCTTTTAATTTCGTGGCGGGGACGATGCTGACGCTTTATTCACTGTGGGTTAAACAGGCTGTGTGAAAATGAGTTTCTTCTGACTAACTCCGGCATTTATGCCGGAGATTGAAAATGTTAATACAAATGGACTTTAGTCCAACATATTGATATTAACGGCTAAAGCCCGGTGAAGCGTTTGTACATAATCCCTGGCATAAATGCCAGGGTTAGTCAAATTTTGTATTTTCACACAGCCTGTGAAACCGGGGGTAAGCGAACAGTAAGACATGGGAACCCCGAAGTGGGTTCAACATAAGTTTATTTATTCAGTTCAGTCAGGGGA
>DAOPKR010000007.1:56376-68025 GCA_035391305.1 Draconibacterium sp. | reverse complement strand
TGGGAACCCCGAAGTGGGTTCAACATAAGTTTATTTATTCAGTTCAGTCAGGGGAATTTTGAGGTAGTAATATTTGCTTTTATTTCAGGGCAAACTATTTTTGATGAAAAATTGAAAACTATATGATTGAACTTTTACGCAAACGCCGCAGTATCCGCAAATTCACCGAACAAAAAATAGAATCAGAAAAGGTCGAAATTTTAAAAGAAGCTGTTTTACGCTCACCTTCGTCAAAAGGTATCAATCCCTGGGTTTTTGTTTTTGTTGACGAAAAGGAAATAATTCAGCAATTAAAAAATTGCAAGCCACATGGAGCCGGTCCGTTGGAAACTGCCCCGATGGCAGCAGTAATTTGTGCCGATGAAACAGTAAATGATGCCTGGATTGAAGATTGTTCGATAGCTTCAATCCTGCTTCAGATAACAGCCCAGTCGCTTGGTCTTGGAAGTTGCTGGATTCAGGTTCACAACCGGATGCATTCAGAAACAATATCTTCTGAAAAATATATACAGGATTTGTTGGACATTCCGGCAAATTTCAGGGTGCTAAGTATCATTTCAATTGGATACCCGGTAAAATGGAGGGAGGGTAAAAAGCCGGAAGATTTGCAGTTTGAAAAAATCAGGATCAACAAATTCTAAAAAAACTCATCGGTTTCCTTATTCTTTTTCACATTTTCAACTTCATCGCAATTTAAATCGATATTGAAATAAGTTGGCGCTTTAAAAGTCATGTCCTCAGTTATTCCCAGGGTTGAATCGGCTAAAACCTTTTTAAAAAACCAGCCCCAAACCGGAAGTGCGAGGTTTGCTCCCTGTCCTGACGAAAGTGTGCGGAAGTGGATACTTCGCAAATCAGCACCTGTCCAAACACCGGCAGTCAAAGCGGGGGTCGTACCAATAAACCAGCCGTCGGAATGGTTTTGGGTAGTACCTGTTTTTCCGGCAATGGGCATTTTGAATTTTCCATATTCACGCGGACCGCGCAAACGGGCACCCGTGCCTTCGTTAATTACTCCCTGCAACATGTTCAGCATCAGGTAAGCGGTTTGTTCGTCAATTGCCTCGTGTCTTTCCGGCTGAAATGAAGCAATTACGTTCCCGTAACGGTCTTCAATTCGCGTAACAAAATAGGGTTTCACATAAACACCGAGGTTTGTGTAAGCATTAAAAGCTCCAACCATTTCATAAAGCGTAACGTCGGAAGTTCCCAAAAACATTGAGTTTACGGGGTCGATTGGACTGTAAATACCCAGACGTTTCATTACCTCAACAACTGCCTGCGGACTAAATTGTTTTAAAACCCACGCTGAAATGCGGTTTTTTGAATTGGCCAAACCCCATTTCAAGGTTACCATTTTACCTTCCATCGGGTCGTCCCGTTCCGAATCTTTGGGTTCGTATATTGTGCCGTCGGGCTGTTGAAATTGCTGGTTTACAAACGGGACTTTTGTGCAGGGAGTAAACCCGTTTTGCATGGCAAGCGTATATAAAAATGGTTTCACTGTTGAACCTACCTGGCGTTTTCCAACCTTCACCATGTCGTACATAAAATACTCGTAGTTCGGGCCGCCAACATACGCTTTTACTTTTCCCGATTCAGGTTCCATGGCCATAAACGAGGAGCGGAAAAAACGCAGATACCATTTTATCGAATCAATAGGCGACATAACTGTGTCGATTTCTCCCCTCCACGAAAAGATTGTCATATCAACCGGCTGGTTAAAGTTCTCTTTAATTTCGGCCATATTTAACCCACTTTGCCGTAAAACACGGTAACGTTCACTTTGTCGTATCGAACGGTCGAGCAAGCCATCAACTTCCTCGCTTGTCATATTATTGGCAAATGGCGGATTGCGCAAGTCTTTAATGCTGCTATCAAACATGGGTTGTATGTCATATCTTAAATGCTGTTCAATGGCTTCCACTGCATATTGTTGCATCCGCGAATCGATAGTTGTGTAAATTTTCAGGCCGTCGGTATAAATATTATAATGTTCGCCGTTGGGTTTTATGTTTTTATTGCACCAGCCATAAAGTGGGTTTGTTTCCCATTCATTCAAATCTTCAATATAGTTTTGTTTTTGCCACGATGCATATTTATCAGGATCAGGTTTGTTTGCAGTGAGGGTAAGCCTGAGATATTCGCGTAAATAAGGTGCCGGGCCCGATTTAAAATCAACTTTGCTGTATTTTAAGTCGAGTGGTAATTGTTTAACAGAATCTCTCTCTGCTTTGGAAATGAAACCATATTTCTCCATTTGGTTTAAAACTACATTCCGCCGTTCGAGCACCATTTCGGGGCGGCGCACCGGATTGAAGAGCGATGAGTTTTTTGCCATTCCAACCAACATTGCCGATTGGTGCAACTGCAACGAATCGGGCGGGATGCTGAAATAAACCTGAGCTGCCGATTTAATTCCTACCGCGTTATTCAGGTAATCATATTTATTCAGATACATTAATATGATTTCCTCTTTTGTGTAACTGCGTTCCAGTTTCACGGCAATAATCCATTCTTTGAATTTTCGCAGTACAAGCTTTAGTTTACCCGTATTTTCTTCGCGTGGGAAGAGCATTTTTGCCAACTGTTGGCTAATAGTACTTCCTCCGCCCGAACTTGAGTCCATGGTAATTATCCCTTTTAAAACCCTCACCAATCCACGTAAATCAATTCCCGAATGATTATAAAACCTGATATCTTCAGCAGAAATTAATGCATTTACCAAATGCGGCGGTAAATTTTTGTAATCAACAAATGACCGGTTTTCACGGATAAAATATTTGTCAAGGATTTTGTCGTCGGAAGAAAGCATTTCTGAAGCAAGAATATTTTTAGGGTTTTCCAATTCTTCGAAACTAGGCATAAAACCTAATGTTCCGTTTGACAGAAGATAGAAAAACAGGAAGACAGCAAGCAACGAAGCCAAAAATATCCCCCAAAACCAAACAATATATTTTTTAAAACTGACTTCAGTGTTTGCCATGAAAAATTCGATTTAAATACTTGGGCAAATATATACGATTCTGCCAACGCAACAACTAATTAAACGCCTCTGATATTGTGAATATTTTTGAATTGAAAAAATAAAATCATCATTTTCAATTAAATAGAAATAAAAAATAGTGCTGTAAATTTTGAACTTAGCATTTGAATTGCTTTAATTTGCAAAAATTTTCAAAAAAATTATGCACGAAAACCTTGTAATTGTTGAGTCGCCGGCCAAGGCAAAAACCATCGAGAAATTTCTTGGAAAAGATTTTATGGTCACCTCGAGCATGGGGCATATCAGAGATTTAGAGAAAAAAGATTTTGGTATTGACATTGAAAATAAATTTCAACCCAAGTATATTGTTTCGCCCGATAAAAAGAAAATAGTTACAGAACTTAAAAAACTATCAAAAGAAGCAAAAACGGTTTGGCTCGCGTCCGATGAAGACCGCGAGGGAGAAGCCATTGCCTGGCATTTGAAAGAGGTGTTAAACCTCAAACCCGCGAATACAAAACGTATTGTTTTTCATGAAATTACGAAAGAAGCTATTTTGGATGCAGTCAAAAATCCGCGTGATATTGATGAAAATCTGGTAAATGCGCAGCAGGCGCGAAGGATTCTCGACCGCATTGTTGGTTTTGAAGTTTCTCCCGTACTTTGGAAAAAAGTTAAGCCTTCACTTTCCGCAGGCCGCGTTCAATCTGTTGCAGTTCGGTTAATTGTTGAAAGGGAACGTGAAATTATTGATTTTAAAAGCGAGGCCTTTTACCGTGTTATTGGAATTTTTCAGGTGCCTGATAAAGATGGAAATATTACTGAATTGAAGGCAGAACTTTCAAAACGGTATGATACGCGGGATGAAGCCATGGCATTTCTTGAAAGATGCAAAACCGCAGTTTTTACTATTGAAGATGTTGTTAAAAAACCTGGAAAGCGAACACCGGCAAAGCCTTTTACAACTTCAACACTGCAACAGGAAGCCAGCAGGAAACTCGGATTTTCGGTTTCGCAAACCATGAGTGTAGCGCAACGCTTATACGAAAACGGGTTCATTACTTATATGCGAACCGACTCGGTCAACTTATCGGGATTGGCAATCAGCACAGCAAAACAAAAAATTGTTGAATTGCATGGCGAAGAGTATGTGAAAATCAGGCATTATAAAACCAGCACAAAAGGGGCGCAGGAAGCACACGAAGCAATCCGCCCAACATACATGGCCAATGAAACCATAAAAGGTACAAACCAGGAGCAACGTTTGTACGACCTGATTTGGAAACGTACAATTGCCTCGCAAATGGCTGATGCAATTCTTGAAAAAACTACAGTGTCAATTTCGATATCAAACGATAAGGAAAGGTTTGTAGCAACCGGCGAAGTGTTGATATTCGATGGTTTCCTTAAAGTTTATATGGAATCGACGGATGATGAAGGAAATGGAACAAATGGCAGCGACGTTATAATTCCGCCTTTAAAAGCAAAAGATAAACTCGAAATATTGTCAGTTGAAGCAACAAAGCGTTTTACGCAGCGCCCGCCGCGCTATACCGAAGCTGCATTGGTAAAACGTTTGGAAGAACTGGGGATTGGTCGTCCGTCAACATATGCTCCTACAATTACAACAATTCAAAACCGGAATTATGTGGTTAAAGAAGATCGTCCGGGTGTTGAAAGAAGTTTTGATGTTTTGACATTAAAAAAAGGAAAAATCACTGAAAAAGTGAATGTTGAAATTACCGGAGCCGAAAAATCAAAAATTTTCCCTACAGATATTGGGATGGTTGTAACAGATTATCTTGTCGATAATTTTGATGCAATTATGGATTACAATTTTACAGCAAGTGTTGAAGCTGAATTTGACGATATTGCTGAAGGTAAGTTGGTTTGGAATGTTATGCTTGATAAATTTTATAAGCCATTTCATGATAAAGTTGAAGATGCAATTCAAAATTCAGAACGTTCAAAAGGCGAACGGATACTGGGAATTGACCCAAAAACAGGTAAGGAGGTTTCTGTAAAAATCGGAAGATTTGGTCCTTTGGCGCAGTTAGGCGAAGGTTCAGCCGATGGCGAAGGTGAAAAGCCACAATTTTCGAGTTTGCGCCCGGGACAACACATTGAAAACATTACACTTGAAGAAGCGCTTGAATTATTCAAACTTCCACGTGATTTGGGCGAGTTTGAACACAAAAAAGTTACTGTTTCAATAGGTAGGTTTGGCCCGTATATCAGGCACGACAATAAATTTATTTCCCTCGGGAAGGAAGATGATCCGTATGAAATTGTTCTTGGCCGCGCTATTGAGTTAATCGAGGCTAAACGTGATAAGGATGAAAAAGCTGTAATCAGTATTTTTGAGGAAGAACCTGAGTTACGTGTTTTAAACGGGCGCTGGGGACCGTACATTTCATATAAAAAAGGGAATTATAAAATTCCAAAAAAGGTGGAAGCCGAAAAACTGACACTCGAAGATTGTATGAAAATAATCTCTGAATCACCTGAACCAAAAACAAAAAAGGGGAGAAAAAAATAAAGAATAAAGGCAAATGGATTCAACATTTGCCTTTATTTTTGCAATCAAAATTTTCAATATGGACGTGCATTATTATTTCAATTCGGTTGATTTTTCGCGGTTTCACAACTCAGGTCATTTAAATTGGAAATATACCTTAGGTGCTGCTATCGAAAAAAATTCCAATATTCTTTTAAAAGAAAATATCTTAAAACTGAATGTTGCAGTTATTGGAATTCCATTCAACAGCATGAAGATTGATACATATTCTCCCGAAACTCCTGATAAAATCAGGGCCGAACTTTATCAGCTTTCAAAATTCGATACAAAATTAAGGATTGCGGATTTTGGAAATTTAAAACCGGCGAGCAGTATTAAAGGTTATTATAAAGCGCTACGCGATATTGTTGACTATTTTAACGAATTGAATATTGTAACTGTAATAGTTGGTGGAAGTCAGGACTTAAGCATAGGTGTTTGCGAAGCATTCAGGGGAAACAGATTTTTTAGTTTCTCAACAATTGACGCATTTCTTGATGTTAAAAAAGGAAGGGAAACATTTAACCCGAACAACTATCTTTCAAGATTATTTAGTACCAATTCAGGGCTTTTTCAATTCAATTTAATTGGATTTCAAAGTCATTACCTGACAACCGAAAATATTGATAAACTGCCATTCGGCGGCAATCATATTCGGCTTGGGAGTTTACGCGACAATGTTTCGATTGCAGAGCCGGTAATTCGCAATACCAATTTTCTTTCGTTTGACATTAAATCGGTGAAAAACTCCGATGCACCGGGTTCGCAAAGGGTTTCGCCAAATGGATTGCGGAGCGAAGAGGCATGTCAACTGGCAAAATATGCCGGATTAAGCAATAATTTAAAAGTTTTTGGATTATTTGATGTGTTAACTGAAAATGATCAGAATGATTTAACAGTTAAACTTGCAGCTCAAATAATTTGGTATTTTTTAGAAGGATTTGTAAACCGTGACAACAAATTGCCTGATTCAAATGAAAACTGTATTATGTTTCAGGTTGAGGTTGAAGGTGTCGATAAACCCATTGTTTTCTATAGAAATTCATTAACAAACCAGTGGTGGATTGAAATTGAAACCTACGAAAAAGTGAAGTTTCATTTCGCTTGTTCTGAAAAGGAATATATAGTTGCTTCCAATAACGAAATTCCAGGTTTGTGGCTCGATTATATACAAAAAATTGATGAGGTGTTAAAATAATGTATTCAAGCCAACGTTCTTTGGATACAATGGTAACAGAAGTTTGTTTCAAATCACAATTTTTTCTTTCTTTAACCAGAATTGAAAAGACTACTTAAGCTGCATCCCATCAAGGAAATGAAAAAAATAATTTCTTTTTTATATTTAGTAATTATAGTTAAATTAGCGGCCTTTAGCCAGCAGGATCCGCAGTTTACAAACAACATGTTTTACAAGTTGGGAGTAAACCCGGGAGTTGCAGGTGCTGAGGGTAAAATAAATGGCATAATACTAAACCGATACCAATGGTCAGGAGGAGAAGGGGCGCCAAAAACACTTGTGTTTAGTGCCGATGCGGCAATAAATGCTTTTGGTTCGCCCGGTGGTTTAGGTTTAAATATAGTTAGTGATGAATTGGGGTTTGAAAAGAATACCCAAATAAACGCCAATTATGCCTACAGTAAAGCCCTTGGAAACAAGAAACTTGGAATCGGGCTTTCATTAGGGTTGATGAATAAAAGCATCAACGGTGAGTGGGAGGTGCCAGAAGATGATTTTGGGATTTACACACAACCGGGTTCCGATCCGGGAATCCCGCAGGGTGATGTTAGCCAAATGGCTCTTGATGTTGGATTTGGATTGTATTTGTCAGCAAATCAGTATTATGTTGGGGCTTCGATGACACATATCAATCAGGCCTCGATAAAATTTAGTGATTTGGCAAGTACTTATTTAGCTAGGCACTACTATTTAATGGGTGGATACAATATTAAATTATCTGATCCGTTATTTGAGTTGCGACCTTCGTTCTTGTTTAAAACCGATGCAGCCAGCTGGCAGTTGGATTTAAATGCAAATATTGTTTTTAACGAACGATTTTGGGGAGGGATTACCTATCGTGTGCAGGACGCTATTGCACTACTTTTGGGAATGGAAATGGAAAATGGATTAAGGTTTGGTTATTCCTTTGATTTGGTGACTTCGTCATTATCGCATTACGGATACGGATCGCACGAAATATTCGTGAGTTATTCGTTGGATTTGGAAAGAAACCGAAACCAGAAATATAAGAGTATTAGATTTTTATAATGAAATGACATTTATTTGGCAATGAAACTGACCTTTTTGTTTTAAAGAAAAATAAATTAAAGTGCTGTTTCATATTTTGCTTTAAGGATAAAAGACTAAAACAGATGAAAAAACTTATTTTAATTGCTTTTGTGATTTGGAGTGTATTCATTTTTACCGGATGCAGCAAATCCGGTAATGGCGAGCTTGTTGGAGTACAAAGTAGGCCAAAATGGAGAGAATCACAGCCATATGGAATGGTGTTTGTGCGAAAGGGAAGTTTCAACATTGGTCCAAGTGACCAGGATCCCAGTACTGCAGGTATTCCTACCAAAACAGTTTCGCAGGAGGCTTTTTGGATGGATGACACCGAAATTACAAACAACGAATACAGGCAATTTGTATATTGGGTAAAGGATTCAATTGCCCGGAAAATGCTCGGTGACCAGTATCCTGAGTTCCTTATAACTGAAGACCGGGAAGGTAATCCGGTTGACCCGCCAACCATTAATTGGCGCGAAAAAATTGATTGGAACGACCCTGATTACCAAATGGCAATGCAGGATTTATATATTCCGGAAAATGAGAGATTCTTCGGGAAGAAAGAAGTTGATCCAAGAAAACTTGTTTATGAATATTGGTGGATTGATTTACACCAGGCAGCTCAGCGAAGTAACAGCTATAACTTCAAAACCCAGCAATATGAAGGAAATGTGTATAATGCAGAAGGAGAATTGGTCCCGATAACAAACCGCTCTTCATTTATTATGCAGGATCAGGTTCATGTTTATCCCGATACCCTGGCGTGGATACGTGATTTTACATATTCTTATAATGAACCTTTGGCCACGCGTTATTTTTGGCATCCCGGATTCGACGATTACCCTGTTGTAGGAGTAACTTGGAAACAAGCTCTTGCGTTTTGTAACTGGAGGACAAAAATTCAAAATGATTATTTAACATCAAAGAAAGAAGCGACTTTACAGGCTTATCGCTTACCAACCGAAGTTGAATGGGAATATGCTGCACGGGGTGGTAAAGAATTCTCAATGTATCCTTGGGGCGGCTATTATACCCGTGATGATAAAGGTGTTTTTCTAGCCAACTTTAAACCTTTACGTGGTAATTATGTGGAAGATGGTGGTATCGCTACCATGAAAGTAGGGAGTTATGACCCCAATGAATATGGTATTTATGATATGTCAGGAAATGTGGCTGAATGGACAGAAACTGCATATGACGAAGCCGGGTATAATTATTTTGGAGATTTAAACCCGACTTTTACATACAATGCACGGGCTGATGAACCAGCCGTGATGAAACGAAAAGTAATTCGTGGAGGATCGTGGAAAGATATTGCGTCTTTTATTCAGGTATCAACACGAAATTATGAATATCAGGACACAACCAAATCGTACATTGGGTTCAGATGTGTCAGATCAACTTTTGGACAGGATTTTTAAAAGATTTTACAAACCTTTTTTTGATAATATTATATGAATATAGGAGAACTGATTAAAACAAAACGTTGGAAAACCTTCATGGGTTATGTTTATGGATGGGGTGCAGCAATTGTTATGATTGGTGCATTGTTTAAACTGGAACATTTAAAATATTCCGGAACATTGCTTGCAATTGGGCTAATTACAGAGGCATTTATATTCTTTTTGTCCGCTTTTGAACCGCCACTTGAAATACCCGACTGGACAAAAGTTTATCCTGAATTGAATGAAGAATATGAACTTGATAATTTTGAACGATTAGGTAAAAAGAATAAGAATGGCTTAACCGATTTGTTCGGGAACAACGAATTAACGCCAGATCTTTTGGATAAAGTCGGCAAGGGATTAACAAATTTAAGTAATACTGCAAAAGGGATCAGCGATATCTCATCGGCTACGCTGGCAACAGATATGTATGTGAAAAATCTAAGCTCTGCTTCTGAATCGATGAGCAATTTTGCCGAAATAAATAACAAAGCAAATATTACAATCGATAAATCTGTTGGTAGTCTTATTGAATCATATTCGTCTTCTGCGAAGAAAATCTCAGAATCAGGAATTGAAGCAATTCAGAGGATGCAAAAAAGTGGAGAAGATTTCTCTTCAATTATTGCTGAAACTACAAGGAAACTAGCCGAAAATTACAGTAATGCCGGTAATTCTGTAATGTCAGAAATGGAAAGTATAAAGGATAGTTCAAAACAATACTCAGCAAACATCCAAAAACTGAACGGTAATTTAAATGCGTTAAATAATAGTTTCGAAAGTCAGTTAAAAGGTACTGAGGAACAGTTTAAAGCCAACCAGAATTTCAGCAAAGATTTGATGGCAATGAACAGTATTCTTGCTTCTTCGGTTGAAGAATTGAAAAAATATAAGGAAAACGCTGAACAACTCAATAAACATCTTGAATCATTGAACACCATTTATGGAAACATGTTGGGTGCAATGAGTTATAAAAAGTAATAATTGTAGAACAGGATTATGGGTGCAAAAAATTGCCCGGAAACCCCGAGGCAAAAAATGATAAATATGATGTACATAGTGCTTACAGCAATGTTGGCACTCAATGTTGCATCCGAAGTTCTTGAGGCATTCAGGTTAATTGATTCAAGTCTGATACACACTTTAAGTGCTGTTGATATGAAGAACCGTCAGATTTATTCTTCGTTCGAACAGGCTTACCTGGAAAATCCTGCAAAAGTTCAGGAATGGAAACAAAAAGCTGATGAAGTTCAGAAAAAAACAAAGGAATTGACAGATTATATCGCAGAACTAAAGGAAAATCTTGTGGTATATTCAGGCAGTGAGTTAATTAGTGATGAAAATCCATATGAACCAGGCACATTTATTATAGTTACCTTAAAAGGAGACACTCTTGAAGTCAAAAAACAGGACGATTTGAACGGTACTTCTGAATATATGATTAAACAAAAAAATGCCGAAGTATTAAAAGAAAAAATCAATAACTATAAAAACGAGCTGGTTGGATTGCTTGATGAAGAAGATGTTGATCTGAAGGAAACAATTTTAAATGCCCTCGAAACTGCCGACCCAAAAGGTGATGCAAAAAAAGGCAGTGAGAAAAAAAGCTGGGAATCTCTTCATTTCGAAAATACACCAATGGCTGCAATTCTTACGGTGCTCTCAAAAATTCAGATTGATGTAAAAAACTCAGAATCAAACGTGCTGAATTATCTCTATTCTCAAATTGATGCAGGTTCATTTAAATTTAATAAACTGGGTGCAAGGGTAATTGCGAATTCGAATGTTGTTTTTCAGGGAGAACCTTATGAAGCTGAAGTTTTTCTTGCTGCTGAAGATACCACACAGCAACCACAAATTTTTATTAACGGAAATCAGGCAACGGTTGCAGATGGAAAAGCCATTTATAAAGTAGGTACAAATGAACCCGGTGTTTTTAAATGGAGTGGTTTAATCAAGTACAAAACACCTGATGGTATTTTTAAAGATTACAAATTTGAACAGACCTACCAGGTTACAAAACCAGGAATAACCATGTCGGCAACCCGGATGAACGTATTTTACCGTGGTCTGGACAACCCATTTGATATTTCTAGCGGTATTCCAAAAGAAGATTTGGAGATTGAAATGACAAATGGAAAGTACACCAAATCAGGCGATACATGGCTTATTCGACCTACTGAACTCGATGAGCAGGGCAGAAAAACTAAAGTTAGTGTTTTTGCCAACATCAATGGCACAAGAAAACTAATTGGAACTTCTGATTGGCGCGTGAAAAAAGTTCCCGATCCGGTTGCACAGGTAGCAGGTTTATCGGGAGGAGATATCAGAAAGGAAAGGTTGCAGGTGGAAGATGGTGTTATGGCAGTACTTG
>DAOPKR010000007.1:0-56276 GCA_035391305.1 Draconibacterium sp. | reverse complement strand
GGAGATATCAGAAAGGAAAGGTTGCAGGTGGAAGATGGTGTTATGGCAGTACTTGAGGATTTCGATTTCGATTTTAAATATAAAGTCACCGAATTCGAAATACAAACTACTATTGCCGGTGGTTATATCGATCGGAAAACCTCAAAATCAAACCGTTTCACAGCCGAACAAAAGGAGCAGTTAAAAAGGGTGCTGCCCGGGACTATAGTTTATATAAGTAATATAAAAGCAGTTGGAGATGATGGGAGTACCAGCAATCTCGATCCAGTTTCATTCAAAGTAAATTAATTATGAAAAAGTTAGTTGCATATTTTGGAGTATTTGTTTTCATCCTGGCGTTGTCAGGAAAACATTCTCAGGCACAGATTGTTAATGGAGCATTTAAGCGTACAGATATTATTCAGAAAAAACCGATGCCTTTACCAAGCGTTCGTGAAGCTGATGTTTTCTGGTCGCAAAAAATCTGGAGGATTATCGATTTAAGAGAGAAAATTAATATACCGTTGTTTTATCCTACAACAGAAATTGAGGGTAGAATGAATTTAATTTCATTATTGCTTGATGGAATTGAAAACGGACAGATAACGCCATATGACGCCAGTTTAGACGATGATTTTAAGGTTCCCATGTCCTTCGAACAGGTAAAAGCGTCATTTGGTGCAGAAGCAACTCAGGAAGAAAAAATTGATTTTGATACAGGTGAACGCACGATGGTGACTATTCAGGGTGAAGTCAGGCCAAATGATGTTAAACAATATCTGATTAAAGAGGAGTGGTACTTCGATAAGCAAAACTCAACGTTAAATGTGCGGATAATCGGGATCTGCCCAATCCGCGAATTTGTGAGGCCAGGTGATTCTCCCGATCAGGTTCAGCGCCAGAAACTATTTTGGATTTATTATCCCGAAGCAAGGCCACTTTTATCAACAAACCTGGTTTTGAACCCATATAATTCAGCACAGCAGGTATCATTTGATGACCTGTTTATTAAAAGAACATTTAACAGCTACATTGTTGAAGAAGAAAATGTTTATAACAACAGGGGAATCAGCGCTTATCTAACGGGTAAAAACGCAATGCTTGAATCAAAAAGAATTGAGAATAAAATATTTGATTTCGAACAAGATCTTTGGGAGTACTAATCAAAACCGAATGAATACAGCCTTATGTTTTCATAAGGTTTTTTTTTCAGGTAGAACCTGTGTCAGACAGAATGACAAAAGTTAAAGATAGAACTGAATGAAAAAAGCAATCATATATTTTGGTGTTAGCCTGGGATTGCTTTTCAGTTCATGTCAGAAACCTGATAATTACTTACCCGGAAAATCATCAAAAAATGGGCAGTGGTTTGAACCGACACCCTATGGAATGGCGTATATTAAGCGAGGTTCGTTTAATATTGGCCCGTCTGATGACGAGATAAATGAATTTACGGGCACTAAAACTGTTACTGTTGAATCGTTCTGGATGGATGATACTGAAATAACGAATAACGAATACCGTCAATTTGTTTTTTGGGTTCGCGATTCAATTGCCAGAAAATTATTGGGAGAAACCTATACCGATTTTGTTATTACTGAAGATCAAAATGAAGTTCCGCTTGAAACCCCAATATTAAACTGGAAGGAAAAAATAGACTGGAGAGATCCTGATATGGTGGCGGCAATGGATGAATTATTTATTCCGGAAAACGAACGTTTTGCATTTTATAAAGAAATCGACACAAGAAAATTAATTTACGATTATTATTGGGTTGATTACAAACAAGCTGCAAAACGAAGTAACAGCTATAATTTCGAAACACTAAAATATGACGGGACAATTTATAATAGCGAAGGTGAATTGTCGCCCATTGAAAACCGCGGCTCATTTATAATGCATGAATCTGTTCCCATTTACCCTGATACGCTTTGCTGGATACGCGATTTTACATACACATACAACGAACCGCTGACTTTGAAATATTTCTCACATGTTGCATTTGATGATTATCCTGTTGTTGGTGTAACCTGGAAGCAGGCAAACGCATTTTGCAACTGGCGCACCAATTTAAAAGTAGTTTCAAACAAAAGGTCAAACGAAACTCCTGCCCATGATTTCAGGCTTCCAACAGAATCGGAGTGGGAAATTGCGGCAAGGGGTGGTTTGGAGAACAGTCTGTATCCGTGGGGGAGTTATTACACCCGAAGTGATCAGGGCTGTTTTGTTGCAAACTTTAAACCAAACCGTGGAAATTATGTTGCCGATAGTCCGACCGGAACAACTACAATGAAAACCGGGGAATTCGATCCGAATCCCTATGGATTGTATGATATGGCCGGTAATGTTGCGGAATGGACTAGTACAGCATTTTTTGAAGGTGGTTATGAAATAATTAATGATATGAATCCTGAATTGCAGTACGACGCAAAAACCGACGACCCTCCAGTTATGAAGCGTAAAGTAATTCGTGGTGGTTCATGGAAAGATATGGCTTATTTTATCCGAACTTCGACAAGAAGTTTTGAATATCAGGATACTACAAAATCATATGTTGGGTTTCGCTGTGTGCGTTCATCATTCAGAAACGATATGAAAAACCGGTAGATTTAAGGCAAAAAAAGAGCGGAAACCCGCTCTTCTAGTGATTTTTATTTTTGGAGTTTTTCCGGCACTTTTTCTGCACACTTCATTTACAAAACGTATAAAATCTCCTATTTTGCTGGTTGCTTGAAAATGGCATCGTCAAATTTTTCATTAAACTTAACTTCTTCCATAGTTACTACTGCTGTTCCCATCGGAGATTTTGATTCAATTTTCATTGCCATTGTTATTCCGTCAATAATTTTATAATCGCTCATGATCTGTTCAATATCAACGGTTTGGCCTTGTGCTGAAACTTTGGCTTTTACTTTTGAAATTAAGTATGTTGTGGCATCAATAAAATAATCTTTGGTGTTGCCTTCTTTGTCAGTTAGTTTTATGCGGAACATTTCTTTCCCGTCAACATTTACTTTGCCTGCCATTTCTGCGGTGCTTCCATTTTTCTCATAATTGTACAGCTCGCCATCCATATTTGCCTGTTCTTTAGCCTGGTCGAGCTGGGCGCCAGCCAATTCCTGCGGGTCGGGGCTCATCATTGGAATAATCATCCACCCTTTTTGACCATCAAATGCCTGAACCATTTTCTGACCCTGAATATCAATGTTTGTAATAAACATATCAGGCTTTTTAATCCGCATTTCCATAGGTAGCTCCATCCCCATTTGACTAACCTTTGCTTTAATATAGAAAGAATTTAGCGCCACAAGTTTTTCCTGGCCAACGGCTTTAAAATGTTTTTCAAGAACCTCATTTACAGATTGTGCTTGTGCTGCATTTGCAAATGCAATAACTATTATTGCTAAAATCGCAATTACTGATTTTTTCATGGTGTAGATTTTTTAGAAATTAATTTTAAAAATAGATTAATATTTATTGAACTTTTATGAATTGTAAAAAGTAATGAAATCAAAAATATATTTCTGCTATAATGTTTTCAAATTGAATACCTTTTTTAATTAGTAAGTCACGCACTTCAACCACCATCAACGCCTGCCCGCAAACAAAATATTTTAATCCGGGTAGTTTTTGAAATTCATTCAAATAATCGGTTACACGACCGCGAATAGTGTTGCATGATGATTCAGCCGAACAACAACGAATATATTTGTTGTTCAGGGCTTCCTCCAATTCATCTTCAAAATAAAACTGATTTAAATGTCGAACGCCATGTATTAGCCTTTCTGTTGTTAACCCCGATTTAATCATGCTATAAAAAGGTGCAATTCCGGTTCCGGTAGCAATCCACCAGCTTTTTTCACCGGTTCCTAAAAAACTTCCGTATGGTTTCGAAACAAGAATTTTTTCTCCAGGAATCATTGATGCAAGTTTTGGCGTTAAAAATCCATCATCTTTAATGTTGAATAGAATGCGAATTTCATTTTCGGTATTTCCGCTGCAGATACTGTAAATTCGCGGTGCATGATTATTATCAATGGCAATTTTCACAACCTGACCCGGCAAAAAACTAAAATCACGCTTAAACGAAATAACATGAACACCAGGAGAAATCTCCAAATTATTTAGTAGCTCGTAATATTGTAAGTTAGGTTCATTATTTTGTTTTGTTTTTATTTGCATGATTTAAGCGTATTTTGCTAATTCCGGATTGTCAAATCAGACCATAAATATCACTTAATTTCTTTAAATGACAATTATACAAATGTTAACAGATTAATATCTTTAGCAAACAATTGTTTAAATTATTGTGTACTTTTAAAAAAAATTAAAAAGATACTTGTTTGATAACTACATTTTCCTGATCTTCGGCGTCAGAAATATTATGGAGAAGCTATTTAAAAATACAGAAACACAGAGTTTTGCGGTAGAATCAAAAAAAATTAGCCATAAAAAGCAAATTTTGCGAGCCATATATTTTAATGGTCCACTATCGAATTCAGAACTTTCGAAGAACATTAATTTAAGTACACCAAAAATTAACAGTCTTTTGGTTGAGCTTATTAAGGATGGTTTGGTTGAAGAATTGGGAAGGGGAGATTCAAGCGGCGGAAGACGGCCAAATATTTATGGATTGATTAAAGACGGTTTTTATGTGGTCGGGATAACCATTAATATTGCCCGTACAATAATATCAATTTTCAACAGCAACAATGAGTTAGTTAGCGGCCCGCATTTTTTCCCGATTAAAATGCAGTCTGACGTCTCAATTTTCACCCGTGTAAATGAAATGCTTGAAAAAGTTATTGCCGATAGTAATATTCCATTCCAAAATATTTTAGTAGCCGGTATCGAACTCCCGGGGTTGATTAACTTAAAACAGGGAATTAATAAAACCTATTTTCCGAACATTGATAATTTATTTGAAGAGCTTCGCAAAATCTTTGGCATACCGGTTTACTTTAACCACGATTCAAAGGTAAGGACATTTGCCGAGCAACATTTTGGGTTGGCGAAGGGAAGAAAAAATGTTTTAATGCTCCAGGCTGACTGGGGGTTAGGATTAGGAATTATTGTGAATGGTAAATTATATTCGGGCAAATCAGGTTATTCAGGTGAGTTCGGACACCTGCCAATTGTTGACAACGGTGTTTTGTGTGCCTGCGGAAAACAAGGCTGCCTTGAAACAATGGTATCGGCAGTGGCAATTTCAAGAATGGCAAAAGAGGGAATAGAAAAAGGAAATTTATCGCTTATTAATGAATTGGTACAAAACGACCTGGAAAAAATTGATATTTCAATAGTCGTTCAGGCAGCAAATCAGGGCGATCAGTTTGCTATTTCGATTTTTACAGAAGCAGGATATTGGCTTGGTCGTGGAATTTCATACCTGATCCAGATTTTCGATCCCGAACTAATAATTATCGGAGGCCGGGTTGCAGAAGCAAGTCAGTTTATTATTGCCCCCATTCAACAGGCAATCAACACATTCAGCAACAGAGATATAAGCAGCAACACCGAAATAAAATTCTCTGAGTTGGGATCAAAAGCAGGAACAGTTGGAGTTGCAGCATACGCGTTGGAAAAATTATCAATATCAAAAATATCAATATGAAAATAAATTTCACAAACGTTGAAAAGGCATTTTTTGAAGAAGCTAAAATCAAAAAAATTTCAACGAAAATACCTTACATAACAGTTGAGAGTTTTCCGCAGCTTGGACTGCTTTCGGCCTTAAGTTTTATAGAGTGGGTTAGTGAAAACCCAAATGGTGTGGTGAGTTTGCCAAATGGAAAAACAGCGCAATATTTTATCCATTTTACCCATTTTATTGTCGATAACTGGGAAAATAAAAAAGGTATTGCACTTCTTGAAAAATATAATTTAAAAGGCATAAAAAAGCCTGATTTTAGAAACCTGCAATACGTTCAGATGGGTGCATTTTATCCAATGTATTCAGAACAACACAACAGTTTATATAATTTTGCAAAAGTAAATTATATCGACGGATTTGGAATTAGCGAAAGCAATTCGCTGGTTATTAAAACAGAAGATATAAAACTAGCGGGCAACATGCACTTTCTTGATGTGTTTCCTGATTATGTAATAGATTTATCGCTGCGTTTTAGGGAAGCAAAAACAGTACATGAAAAAATTCAGCAGGAATCCATTTTTTTAATCGATAACTGGTGCACGAACTATGAAAACAAAATCAGGGAAAAGGGAGGAATAGGATTTTTCCTTGGTGGAATTGGTCCTGACGGACATATTGCTTTTAACACACAAGGAACAGATCATTTTTCTTCAACGCGTTTAACAAAAACTAATTTCGAAACTCAGGCAGTTCTCGCCACCGATTTAGGGGGCATTGAGGTTTCACGAAAAAGGTTGGTTATTACAATCGGATTGGGAACAATTTGCCATAATCAAAATGCAAAAGCAATTGTTTATGCAGCAGGAGAAGCAATTGCTGATACTATTAAATCAGCGCTTGAAAACGGTCCAACAGTTATTTCTCCAGCGACAGCCTTTCAAAAACTCGAAAACAGCAGATTTTATTTAACAGATGGAGCTGCTGTTAAACTTGATGACAGTATTGATAATTTTTACACAAGCGGACCATGGACCCATCAGAAAACAGAACGTGCGGTTATGGACCTGTGCAAAAAAATTACCAAATATGGGCCGAAGCTGGATTTGGAAGATTTAAAAGCCGATAAGTACTGTAAAATGATTCCTAATTTGGACGAAAATACTGTTCAATCTGTTATTGAATCTATTTTGGCAAAACTTCACAAAGGGATGGAAAAAGAAGTGAACCAAATATATTATCACACCGGGCCTCACCACGATGACATAATGTTAGGTATAATGCCATCAACTAACAGACAGTCGCGTGATGCCAGCAACGAACTCCATTTTTCGGTGTTAACGTCTGGGTTCACAGCCGTAACTAATCGCTTTCTTATGGATTTGCTTTCAGATACAAAGGATTTGATGAACGACGGTAAAATTGAAATGGTTAATTATCCTGATTTCTTTAAAGATGGATATAAATACAAGTGGGACAAGGATATTTACCATTACCTTGATAACATTGCAGCGCAAAATGCCGATGAAAAACGCCGCGGAGTTTGTCATCGTGCGATTAGGGCAATGGTTTCCATCTGGGGAATTAAATCGAAAGATGGGCTTCGGGATGTAATTTATGAAGTAATTTCGGCTCTTAATAACAGTTATGATGGAGGTAAAAACCCAATTAAAATCCAGAAACTGAAAGGAATGATCAGAGAGTTTGAAGAAGAGTTGGTTTGGGCACATTACGGAATAATGGTTAAAAATGTACACCATTTGCGCCTGAGTTTTTATCAGGGAACTTCCACCACAGGTCAGCCCGATTATGAAGGTGATGTATTGCCGATTCTTGAAGATTTCAGAAAATATAAACCAACGGTAGTCAGTCTGGCGATGGATCCGCAGGGAAGCGGTCCCGACACCCATTATAAGGTATTGCAGGCAATTGCACGCGCTGTTGAAGCATGGAGTAAAGAGGAAGATCTAAGTAAGCTGAGAATAGTTGGTTACCGAAATGTTTGGTTTAAATACAATCCGTGGGATGTTGAAGTAATTGTACCGGTTTCTTTAAATTCACTGGCAACTCTTGAAAAATCATTTTCAGAATGCTACGTTACACAGGTAAATGCGTCGTTTCCAAGTTACCAACTGGATGGTAAGTTTAGCGAATTAACACAGCGGGTTTGGTACGATCAACACAAACAAATCGAACTTCTGCTTGGGAAAGATTTTTTCTACCAAAACGAATCGCCACTTTTACGGGCGACACATGGAATGGTATTCCATCGCGATTTAAATGTTGAACAGTTTTTGGAAGAGGCATTCAAACTGGAAAAATCAGTTATTGGAATGGGTTAAAACATTAACAAAAAACGATTTACAATTTTATTATTTACAATTTACGGGAATTAGGTAACGGGTTTCAGTTTACTAATAACAAATTTTAAGAATCAAACAACCAGCAACCAGCATCAAGTATCCAGCATAAATAAAATATTTAAAAGAAATGAAATTAATTATTAATAAAACATACGAAGAAATAAGTAATTGGACAGCAGGCTACATCGTTCAGAAGATTAATAAATTCAATCCTGCACCTGGGAAACCATTTGTGTTGGGATTGCCAACCGGTTCTTCTCCTCTCGGTACTTATAAAAAACTGATAGAGTTAAATAAAAAGGGTGAAGTTTCATTCAGGAATGTAGTTACTTTTAATATGGATGAATATGTTGGTATTCCTGAAGATCACCCGGAAAGCTACCACAATTTTATGTTCTCTAATTTCTTTGACCATATTGATATTGACAAGGAAAATATTCACATTCTGAATGGAAACGCTGCAGATCTCTCAAAAGAATGTGCAGATTTTGAAGAAAAAATTAAATCTTTTGGAGGCGTTCACCTTTTTCTTGGTGGAATGGGAGCCGACGGCCACATTGCTTTTAACGTTCCCGGGTCGTCTTTAAATTCGCGTACCCGGCTTGTTAATTTGAATTACGACACAATTGTTGCAAATTCCCGCTTTTTTGATAATGATATTAATAAAGTGCCGAAACAAGCGCTAACCGTGGGCGTTCAAACTGTTCTTGATTCGCAGGAAGTTGTAATTATTGTAAACGGCTATAAAAAAGCACGGGCGCTGCAAAAAGTTGTTGAAGAAGGGATGAATCATATGTGGACTTTGTCGGCATTACAAAATCATTCCAACGGAATAATTGTTTGCGATGAAGATGCAACTATGGAATTGAAAGTTGGGACAGTAAAATATTTCAGGGAGACTGAATAAAAGTGTGAAATAGTTAGGGTTAAATACTTGGTTGAAAATAAAAAGAGAACCGTTTCTTAAATAATTAAAGGGAATGGTTCTCTTTTTCTGTTTTTTGGACTTCAGGTTATTTCCTTTATCTGGGTATAAGTTTCATTTTAAATTTAGTGGCTTCTTCAACATATGTTTTGCTGAAAGGGTCAGCATGATATTGGTTGTTTATATACATTTCTGTTTGGTTTAAATAGAAATCGCTGGCCGGGATTCCACTGGTTCCGGTCGGAATAATAGTTTTTGAAGCATCCCAGTTCGAAACATCAAAAATATGACGGTGTGAAGCGCCATGATTTACATTGTACAAATCGTTGTACGAATACGAATATGGACAAACGGTATGGTAACTTCCGGGCACTTCAAACGGCCCCTTATTTAAGTCAAGCACTTTATCAAGTATTTCCACTTTGCCAAGTGGGTGCTTAATTGTGAAAGTATGTATTTTCCCCCAGTTCCAGTTGTCAGTTTTTTCCCCTTTTTCAGCAGTCAAATCGGCAATTGTTTCTTTAAAAGAGCGGGCTACAATATCATCAAAAGTTTCTGTTTCAGGAGTTGTTTTGTCATCAATCCATTCCGATGATTTTTCAGTTTGAATGTTGAGAAGTAAATTTTCAAGCAACGTTCGCTGGCCTTTTAGGTTCTCATAAATTTCCGGTGAAAGATCATCTTTTATTAAATTTTCGCACACTTTTCGGTACATGATTTCAAAGATTGATGCAGCCACGCTTTCACGGGTAAGTTCATATTTCCAATCTTCCAATATTTTTAAAGATTCTGTTTCCGTTTGGTTTAAATCGGATTCAGCATTAATTGCTGTCAAAAAAACAGGAGTAAACCGTTCTGCTTTTTTCGATTTTACATCGCGGTGCATTGCCTGAAAATCTTCGGTCCCCAGCAATTCTTTTTCCTCCAGCATTTCACGAATCCTGTCAATTCTGTCGGGTTGTGCAAACCAGTGGCTAATGTAATAAGGATAATTACCGGGCACAGTTTTGTTGTTTGCCGAAGAAACATATCCGCGTTCAGGATTAAACTCAAATGGCAATTCCTCAAATGGAACAAGGCCAGTCCAATCATATTTGCTGCTATCGCCAGGGTAAATTTGTATTCCGTTTCCGGCCCTGATTGGAACTCCTGCGCTGCATTGTAACCCAATATTTCCTGCAACATCAGCATAAACAATGTTTTGGCTCACAGCTGTAAAAGTTTTTACTGCATCTCTGAAATCGGCCCAGTTACTTGCCCGGTTCAGTAAAAATACGGTTCTGATTTCGTTGCTCATTTCGTTGCCTAACCAATGAATTGAAATTGGTGTATCAGCGCCCTTTTTAAAGTTATTTACAATTGGGCCCCTGTGTGTAAAACGCATGGTATTTTCAAAGTCGTCTTCACCTTTTATTTTTATGAAATCAGTTTTAATCAGTAAATCTTTCCACTCTCCATCAAGTAAGTATTTTGTTGAATCTTCGTTAAGTTTTTCAGCATAAAAGTCGAGGTCATCAACCATTACATTTGTCATTCCCCATGCAATAGAATCATTGTGACCGGCAATTACAAACGGTTGGCCCGGCAAAACAAGACCTGTTACATTTAGCTTTCCCTCAATATTTTGGTGCATTTGATACCAAATTCCGGGCGACAGCAGTCCAAGGTGCATATCGTTGGCTAAGAGAGGTTTTCCGGTTTTGCTTTTTTTACCTGAAACTGCCCAGTTGTTGCTTCCATAAAATATCTGAGCTCCAAGTTCTTCCAGTTGATTGCCGGCTGATAAAATTGTTTCGCCAATTTTTATTTCGGACGAATTAAAATCTCTAAAAACGGCAGTTTCCTGATATTCAGTTTTAGGTATCAACTGCGCGATTTGATTTTCAGAAACCTTTCCCTGCAACTGGTGAATAAGTAATTCAGTTCCCCAACCCGACGTTAAATCCCATGACATGTATCCAATTAAATTTACTGAATGTACAGGTTTCCAGGGTTCGGGTGTGTATCCAAGTATTTTAAATTCAGGAGGAAGCGGTTGATTTGCCATATAAACATTTACTCCTTCAGAAAAGGCTTCAAGTGCATGAATTATTTCAGGAGTAGATTTCTCCAGTATTTTCTCCGATTTTTCCTGGATCCGGAGTGCCCGCATTAAAATGTCAGTTTTAACCAAATCTTTTCCAAGAATTTCTGACAACCGGCCTTGTGTAACGCGCCGCAACAAATCCATTTGCCACAGCCTGTCCTGCGCCATTGCAAATCCAACTGCGCGATATAAATCGGTTTCATTGTTGGTATAAATGTGCGGAATTCCGAGTGAGTCTCTTAAAATATTTACTTCTGCCGATAATCCTTCAATCTGAATATCTTTTGAATAATCAGGAATTGCTGCAGTTTTAATATAATGCAGCAAATAAAATCCTGAAACAATTATTACCCCGGCTAAAATAAGAACTCCAATCAAAACTCGTTTTAAGGTTTTCATAACTCTGGTATTTATATGAATAGCAAAAAAGAAACTGAAAAGTACAGAATCAAAATCAAATATTGATATATTTATTCCACTAAAAAATTAAACACTTTATTATGAAAAAACTGATTATTCTTTTGTTTCTTGGAATATACTCAATTGCTGGAATAGCGCAGGAAGCCGATAAAATTGTAGGGATTTGGTGGAATGACGAAAAAACCACAAAAATTAAAGTTGAAAAAAAGGACGGAAAATACATTGGTACAATAGTTTACATGATTCCTGAAAAATATGTGAATGGAAAACCGCCGGTTGATGATAAAAATCCGGATGCAAAACTGCAAAGCCGTTCGTTGGTTGGGTTACAGATTTTAGAAGGTTTTGTATTTAATTCAAAAGGAAAAGAATGGGAAAACGGTACGATTTACGATCCAAAATCGGGCAAAGTTTACGACTGTTACGCCTGGCTTGAAGGAAATGATTTGCTAAAACTCAAAGGATTTGTGATGGGAATGCGCTGGCTTGGAAAAAGTTCTGAGTGGTATCGCACAACTTTATAGCTGCTTTTTAAGCCAAAGGGAAAAATACAAATCTGTTACCCTTAATTTTTGGTTGTAAATTAAAATCCCTTTGTTTACAAGCGTATCAATTCCCGATTTTACTGAGCTTGTTGATCCAAGTTTATATTTTTTGATGAAGCTGTTGGAAAAAGGTTTTTCAACAGCTTCTTCTTTTGCAACAGCTTTTAAAATGTTGTATTGAAGTTCTGTTAACAATTCCCGGTAGTTGTAATATACAATTTCATTTTCGGTGGTAATTTCGTTGATTAGTTCAGTTGCCAATTCAGGACTAACCACTTCTGGATTCAATGAATACAATTTGTTACACATGTACTGCACATTGTAAGTAATCCCGTGATTTAATTCATAAATAAATTTTGCAGTTTCAATACTAATTTTTGTATTGATTTTTTCGAAATGTGCTACAATAAACTTTGCATATTTCTCCTTATCAATTTTATCCAGAAACAGGATTTCGGTGCTTTGATAAAAAGGGCGGGCATAATCGTTAAACATCGAAATCAGGAGATGAGTCTGACTTCCGCAAAAAATAAAGCAAGTTGTCGCATCTTTCTGAATTTCAGTCCGCAACAAGGCTTCCATGTTTTTTTCGGGATATTTTAAAATCTGTTGGAATTCATCGAATGCAACAATTACTTTTTTCCCGGATTGCCTGATATATTCGAAAAGCATAGTAACAGTTAAATCAGCGTTGTTTTTGCTCGTAATTGTAAATTCTATACCTGGTGCGCCGGTTTGTGGATCAAACGTAAACTTTGGCATTAATGCTCCAAAAAAACCAGTAATTTTTTTTATTACTTTTTCTGAAAATGGTTCAAGGTTTTTTAATACGGCATTTGATAACAGAAATATAAAATCATGTAAGTGAAGTGTGGCATAAAGGTCGATATATATAAAGACAGTTTCCTTTTCAATTTGGGTTTCTGCGTGTTTTAACAATCCGGTTTTCCCTAAACGCCGTTCTGATATAAGTGTGATATTTCGCGAATTACGGATTGAATTTATCAGCCGTTCTGTTTCGTCTTCCCTGTCGCAAAAATATTCGGGGCTAACGTAGCCTGAAGTTAAAAATGGGTTCATTTTGTTGTGTTTTTTTCGTAACGAAAATTACGTAATTATGATTTTATAAACAAGGAATTTTAGTGTCATTTATGTGTTTGATTATAAGCAATATAATGATCTCTAGATATTCGTTGCATAATTTTCGCAATTTACTAACCCGAAACCTGCACCCTTAAACCTGAGTTTTCCAGCCGTTTTGCAATTGAATTCAGGTCGCCAAGCGGGACTTTTTCGAGCGTATCAACCGGAGTATCTCTTGCAATTGTATAAATCATTACCTGCGAAGGTTTTATCTTTTTTAATAATTCAATCCAGGCCGAAACCTCTTTTTCGGAGGTGTTGTCAACTGTTTCACCCTTGTAACTTCCCTGCACAAAAAGAGTTTGGATAATCACTTTTCCACCAAAGGAAGTAAGTTGATCTACTGTTCTTTGCAGGTTAAAAGTCTTGTTTGGGCAATCGAGCAGTTTTATTGTTTCTTCAAAAGCCGAATCAAGTTTTTGAATATTGTCCTCAATTTTCAATAATGCCTGAAACACATCTTTTTTATGAATCATTGTAGCATTTGAAAGTACCGCAATCCGCGCTTTAGGCACCAGTTGATCGCGTAAATCAATTGTGTCGTCAATAATTCCTGCAAATTCAGGGTGCAGAGTGGGTTCTCCGTTTCCGGCAAATGTAATTACATCAGGCAACTGGTTGGCGGTTTTCATTTCTTCCAATTTTTCCTTCAGCTTTTGACGGACTTCTTCACGGCCCGGTAAAACTGCTTTTTCTTCATATTTTTTTGGATTTCGGCCACATTCGCAATAAATACAATCGAAAGAGCAAACTTTAGTATTGGTTGGAAGCAGGTTGATTCCCAGAGAAATTCCTAATCTCCGGCTTTTTACCGGTCCAAAAATTATTTTATCAAAAAGAAATGTAGCCACCTTTTTAAACTTTAAACTTTAACCCTGAACTTTAAACTCTGAACTCTGAACTTTGAACCCTGAACCCTGTCACACCAATCGTTTTACCTTGCTTTTTTCGGTAAAACTCATTTTTTTGAAATCAATACCTGTAATCAGATTGATTCCCGGTTTTTTACCGACCTCAAAACTCCCGAAATTTTTTTCAATTTGCAATGCTTTTGCCCCATTTAAACAGGCCCAGTTGAAAAGTTCACCAAACGTTAAATAAGGAAAATTCAACTGGAGTGTTACTAACTCTGAAAGAACGGAAAGTTCGTGGTTTGAAGCCAGACTATCAGTTCCAATGCAGATTTTCAAATTCTCATTTATGAAAAACGAAACCGGAGGCAGTTGGTTTTCTATGTAAAGGTTTGAATTTGGACAGAGTACAAAAAAAGTATTTTCAAGTGATCTTAATTTTTTCAGTTCTTCCAAATCTACTTTTGTCGTAAAAATATTATGAACTAAAAGCAACTGATTTTCTGCGGGTAAATGCCCAAGTACGGCAACCAGCGAACTTTTTTTCGTAGGTTTCCAGTGTGAAATGTCAATGCCGAGATTGTTTTGTAAATGGTTTGCAATTTCACCGGTTCCGGTTTTATAAAATTCGTTCTCGCTTTTACTTTCCTGGTTGTGGATTGTTAAAATGCTTTTTTCAATAACTGCATTTTTACTGATTTTTTCGAATAGTTGCGTTGAAACAGAGTAGGGAGAATGCGGTACAATTCCGCTCGAAAGGCCGTTTGTTTTAAACTGATGACGAACAAAATCAGCAAAGTCAAAAGCCCTTTCTGCACGGGAAGGATGAAATCCAAAGCATTCAACAAAAGTATGGTAAAAGATTTTGCTTGTTTTTTTTGTGTCAATAGTTAATGTAGTGTTCGAAATATCACCTGCTGCTGAAATTCCGGCAGCCCACATTTTCCGGTCGGCAACATTGATTGCATTTTCAATGTTTTCTGTTTCCTCGTTTCGTAACTTGTTGATTTCTCCTATGAAAGCGCCAACACCGGTTTTTTCCTCAATTTTACCTTTTAAATGCGAAAGTTCGAGGTGGCAATGTGTATTTATAAATCCCGGAACTAATATTCCGCTGTAAAATTCAAGTCCTGCCTGTTCGGTTATATTTTCGTTGCTTTTGCTTATTTCAACTATTGTTCCGTCGGGAGTGCAGGTTAAAATTCCATTTTTTACCGGAGGGCCATTTAAAGGGAAAATGTATGTAGCCGCAATTTTTCTCACCTTTTGCTACTTGGGCGTTTCAAATTCGAGAATGTCATTTTTTCTGCCAGAAAATTCCTGTTCGGTTTCACCGAGTTTATTCATTACTTCGCGGTACATTTTTTCGAAGTTTTTTGGGACACTTGCATAGTAAACAAATGATTTTTCGAAAACCGAATCAGCAACTTCGTATTTCGCCAATACTGAATAATAGAAATTTGCTGAAGAACTATTCTTTACTAAAGTATCGTTTCGCATGCGGTTATATGTGGCTTCTGCCAGATGAATATCAACCAGCATTTCTATCATTTTTCTTTCGCTGACAAGATGACCGGGCTTTTTAACGACCTCATTATCACAGGAAACAAAAACAGAAAACAGGGCCAGAATGATTGCTATTTTTTTCATATTCATTAAAGTTGGCCAAATTAGCTATTGTGTTTCAGCCAATCAAAAAATCACTGTTAAAAAAATTTATATTGAACTTTAAAAAAGTCAGCTAAAAATATTTTTAAAAACTTCTTCAACCCGGCCGTATTTTACGATTTCGATTTTGTATTTTTTTATATCGAAACTTTTGTTGTGCGCGGGTAAATAAATTCTTTTGAAACCCAGTTTTTCAGCTTCCGCAATTCTTTGTTCAACCCGGTTAACTGCACGTATTTCGCCTGTCAACCCAACCTCGCCTGCAAAACAATATTTGTGGTTGATCGCCACATCGATATTTGATGAAAGAATTGAACAAATAACTGCCAGGTCGGTAGCCGGATCGTTTATTTTTAATCCGCCGGCAATATTCAGGAAAACATCTTTTTGAATGAGTTTGAACCCGGCACGTTTTTCAAGTACTGCCAGCAACATATTTAACCTGCGCAAATCAAAACCCGTTGAAGATCGTTGCGGAGTTCCGTATGCAGCAGTGCTGACAAGCGCTTGGATTTCAATAAGAAATGGCCTGACTCCTTCGATGGTTGAAGTAATGGCAGTTCCGCTAACATGGTCGCTGACTTTTGAAATGAGCTGTTCCGAAGGATTAAGTATTTCGTGCAAGCCATCGCTTTCCATTTCAAAAATACCGAGTTCGTTTGTGGATCCAAAACGGTTTTTATTCGAACGTAAAATTCGGTACATATAATTTGAATCGCCTTCGAATTGTAAAACCACATCAACCATGTGTTCCAAAACTTTTGGGCCGGCAAGATTTCCTTCTTTTGTTATATGACCAATTAAAATAACGGCAACTCCGGCTTTTTTTGCATATTTTAAAATTGCTGAAGTACACTCCCGCACCTGCGATACTGATCCTGGTGACGATTCAATTGTTTCGGTTGAGATGGTTTGGATTGAATCGATAATCAAAATATCGGGCTGTATTTGTTCGGTTTGAGCGATTAGAAATTCAAGTGAGGTTTCGCACAAAAACAGGCAGTTGTTATTTTCTGTCTTTAAACGTTCGGCCCTGAGTTTAATTTGCTGAAGACTTTCTTCACCTGACGTATATAAAATTTTCCGGTCTTTCAGAACCAGCGCCAGTTGAAGTGCCAGTGTTGATTTTCCAATCCCGGGGTCGCCACCTAATAATATTAACGAACCCGGAACAATACCACCGCCTAAAACCCGGTTAAACTCTTCAATTGGTACTGAAATTCTTTTGTTTTGAAGGGTTTCAATTTTATCGAGCGTTAATGGCTGGTTCGCCGAAATTTGAACGGCCAGTTTTCCCGAGTCATGTTTTTTGCTGATTATTTCTTCAACATAACTGTTCCATTCATTGCACGACGGGCATTTCCCAATCCACTTCGGCGATTGTGCACCGCAATTCTGACAGGTATAAATGCTCTTGTTTTGTGCCATCAATCAAGTGTTTTAATCTTGTCGATAATATCGCTTGTTGATATGTCGGGAACCAATTCAAGTGTTTCAACTTTGCCGCCATTTTCAAGTACAGTGTCGGAGCCGGCAATTTCATGTATCTTGTACTGATTGCCTTTTACAAGAATATCAGGAATAATTTGAGCTACCAGTTCAGCAGGTGTTTCTTCTGAAAAAATAACTACTGCATCAACAAAACAAAATGCTGCAAGAACAATCGCACGTGACATAACACTCAGGATTGGGCGATTCCGGCCTTTTAAAATTTCAACCGACTTATCTGAATTTAAACCCACAATTAACCTGGTTCCCATTTCGGCTGATTTTACCAGCGAGTCAACGTGTCCGTGGTGAACAATGTCGAAACAGCCATTTGTAAAAACAATTGTTTCGTTATTGCTTCTCCAGGTTTTCAGGGTGCTTTCAAATGATTTGAAATCAGGGAATATTTTTGAATCGATGTTAATCTTCATCCGTTTTGTTCTGGTAAAATTGAGGGCATAAAAGTAGAAAATACTTGCTTCTAAAAAAACACTATTTCAGTTTAATATCAACCTCTTTCAGGCCATGCAAATTTGTCTTTCAAAACAAAGCCTTTTTCTGTTTTTGAAACAGTTGCGCACTCGGTGTAAAAGTCATGTTCGAAAAACAAAATGTAACCATTTTTTGCTGTTTCATTCAAAAAAAGTTCTTTTTCTTCCATTGCCTTTACAGGAAATAAATCATACGCAGCCAGCCACAGAAGCGGGATATTAGCTGATGTAGGAATGAGATCGGCCATATATACAACTGTCTTATCTTCAAAACGGATAAATGGTATCATTTGTCCGGGTGTGTGACCATCAAAAAACCTGACATCAATATTTGTAAAAAGTTCGCCTTCTTTTTCCACAAAATTTAGTTTGCCCGACTTAAAAATAAAATCCAAAACATCTTTATGATAGGCGGCTTTTTCGCGCGGATTCGAAATTTTTGAATGTTCCCATTGTTTTTTACTACACCAGTATCTGGCATTTTTAAAAACCGGAAACAGTTTCCCGTTGCTGTTTTTTACTGCACCTGTGCAATGATCCCAATGCAGGTGTGTAAAAATTATATCTGTGATATCGTCAGCTGAATATCCATTTTTTTTAAGAGATTCCTCAAGGCAATTTTCATTTTCAACCCCGTTGTTTTGCAGGTGCTTTTCGGGGAAATGGTTTCCAATTCCGGCTTCAATCAATATTTTCTGTTCTCCGGAATCAATTAACAGGCAGCGCAGTGCAAGTTTTGTGAAATTGTTTTCATCAGCCGGATAAACTTTTCCCCATAGTTTTTTAGGGATAACACTAAAAAGTGCACCACCATCGCAATGGAAATTTCCGGCCGAAATTGGAACGATTTTCATAATAATTGAATTTTAACAATCAAAATTAGAAGAAATAATCAACGGTTCAAATCCCATTTTTCCTGAAAATCCGGGTCATACGAATAGTCCATTACAAATTTTACAACCCCGCTGTATTCTTCAATTCCTTTTTTTATTTTATTGGTTTTCAAATAGAAATCATTCACTTTCGAAGCAGCTTCATCTATTTTTTCATTTCTTAAACTCATCCAGTGTTCTCTGATATTCTGTAAATCTTTTTTTACTCTTTTGTCGAGTTTTGCAATTATTCCCGGGTATTCATCCAATTGATATCCCTGGTAAAGAAAATATTGCAGCACATGCAGGTTTGCTGAATACTGCAATTGTTTTGAGGTGCTTTTTGTGCAAACCAACCAGGCGTAAAAATTTGCCTCGGCTTCGTTTGTAATTCCAAACTGGTGGGCTTTTTCGTGGGCAAGTATAAACGGATATTCAATTGGCAAAATGGTGCTGTTTACGTGTACTTCGTTAAAAAAAGGGCCGTAATACCCCGAAATTCCTGCTTTGGCAAAAAAACGGCTGATAGTGATTGATTTTGGTTTTCGCATTCCGGCCGGGTAACTTATTTTGAGCGCCGGGGCAAGTTTTTTATATGATTTTTCAATGTTTTGATCCGCAACATTAATATCCCAATCTTCAAATGAAACCCACGATTTGTTTGTGTTTTCCACAAGTTTACTGAGTTGTGCAAGAAATGCTTTTGTGTTGGGATCGTGTTTGTCCAGTTTCAGCCTGACATTTAAATCTTCACGAAAATAATTGAAGCCCCATAAAAAATAAAAAAGGATGTAAGTTGCAGCTAAAATATTCAAAATGATTTTGCCTGCTTTTGCAAACGAAATCTTTCCTAAAATCAGCAGCAAAATCAAAATAAGCAGTATTGCAAACAACAGTACATAAAAAACATCGTCGATAGAGAATGAAAACAAATTACTGAACGGCGAAATAATACGGGCAATAAAAGGATAGAAAAACCGGGAATAAACTTTTTCAGTTATTGAAGGGAAACGATATGCAAGCTGCGTAATTCCAAAGGTTACAATTGCAGAGAGTGGCAGGATGAGCCATTTTTTCGACTGGTTTTTTTTCATTTTTTGCTTCGTGTGTTTACTGCCTTTAAAATTGAACTCCAAAAATAGTGCTATTGGCAATATTTAACTGAAATAACTGAAAACATTTTTTGTTTTTACAATTCCAAAGTTTACATCTTTGAAAAGTATGCTTCAATAAAACAGGTATTTTTTTAACTATTTAGTATTATTGAACCCTTAAACTTAATGGATGCGTTTTTCTATTTTAATATTATTTGTCTTATTTGGGTTTTCGGTGTTTGGCCAATCCAGATCAACCGAAAATTGGATTGATTTCGGAAGTGATCATATTAATAAATGGTTGCAGATAGCACCCGGTAAACTCGGCCCAAATGCATTGCCGGTGCCGTTTATGGATTATGGTTTGCTCGACAGTTTGTCAAATATCGAATCGGGTGTTCAGGCCCATTTTATGAAAGGTGACCGGGCAGTAAATTCGTACCTGAGCTGGTACTGGGCTGTAGTTCCCAAAAGAGTTGTTATGCAGGTTTGGGGGTATCCAACTGAAACATTCCGCACGCACAATTCAGTTCGAAATGACAGGCAGGTTTATTATGACGACACAGGTTGGATGACAAAAGCCGGCGATTTATGGATTAGTACTTATATTCAGATAATTAAAGATAGAAAGTACTGGCCCGACATTACAATTAATTATTCAGCAAAAACTACCCTTGGCGATGCTGTACAGGGGCGTTACACCGACGCTCCGGCAAACTATTATTATGTAGCCTTTGGAAAATCAAAACTTTTTAAATTCGGTTTTATAAATGAAATTAGAGTGGGAGCGATGGTTGGGTTTTATGTGTGGCAAACCAATAAAGTAGAATTGGCGCAGGACGAAGGCGTATTGTATGAATTTGGAATTGATCTGAAACACAAAAATCTCTCGTGGAGAAACGAAATTGGGGGTTACAGTGCTTATGGCGGCTATCAGTTTATTGGGGTTGATGACAATAACGATCCATTGATTTTTAGAACCAACTTTAAAAATTCGGGTAAACGATTTGATTGGAAACTCGAATATCAAACCGGTTTCAGAGATTACAGTTATCAAACTATCAGGATTTCGGCGTTTTATAAGTTTGGTTTTGGATTTACTAAAAAATGGGAATACTGAGCAAGAAAATTCCAAATTGGAAATTCCAAATTTCAAATAAATTTCAAAAAACATAATTCAATAATTCAAGTTGTTGTCAGGAAGTTGTTTTGAAGATTAATATTTAGAATTTTGTTTTTAATTGATAGTTGTTTTTTTGAGATTTGGTAATTCTATAGAAACCGATTTATTAATATTGCAACTCAATTCAGATAAATCTTTCAAATGAAAAAAATTGTAGTTATGATCTTGCCGTTGGCTTTGGTTTTTGTTGTTAGCAACGGTTTTGCCAAGGTTCCTGAAAAATTGGTAAAAGAGGTTCATCAAAAGGTATTAACTGTTGATACACATTGCGATACGCCTATGGCAATGTTGGATGATAATTTTGATATTGGAATAAAAAACAGCCCGCCACAAAGCCGGGTTGATTTTCCGAGAATGAAAGAGGGTGGATTGGATGCCATGTTTTTTGCAGCATTTACAAGCCAGCGTGAACGGACAGCAGAAAATACCGAAAATGCTTATAATACAGCCAATCGAATGATAGAAGCAACATATGCAGCATGCAACAAATACAGTACTTTGGCAGAAGTTGCAACAAAATCTTCTGATGCTGCACGAATTGAGAAGTCGGGCAAATGTGCCATTTATATTGGTATGGAAAATGGTTTCCCGATGGGCACCGATATAAACCGGGTAAAGGAGTTCTATAACAAAGGAGTAAGATATATTACGCTTTGCCACTCTTCCAATAACGACATTTGCGATTCATCAACCGACAAAAAAGGACCTGAACATGACGGATTGAGCGGTTTTGGCGCAGAAGTGGTTAAAGAAATGAATAAACTGGGAATGATGGTCGATGTTTCGCATATTTCTGATAAATCGTTTTACGATGTGATTAAATTGAGTAAAGCCCCGGTAATTGCTTCACATTCAAGTGTCAGGGCTATTGCGCACCACAACAGGAATATGAATGATGATATGATAAAAACTTTGGCCAAAAATGGCGGGGTAATTCAGATTTGCCTGCTGGACGATTATATTAAAGATCCGGATACAACCGCTTTGTATTATCAGAAAAGAAAAGAATTAAACCTGATTTTCGATACAAAATTTGATTCAATGTCAGATGAGGAAAAAAAGGTGTTTCGAAATGAATGGAAACTACTTAGGGAAAAATATCCAAAAACCTTGCCTACAGTTGCCGATTGTGTAGATCACATTGATTATGTAAAAAACCTTGTTGGTATTGATTATGTAGGGATTGGCAGCGATTTTGACGGTGGTGGCGGACTTGACGGTTGCGCCGATGTCAGCCAGTTTCCGAATATCACTGCCGAAATGCTTGAACGTGGTTACACTGAAGAGGAAATAAAAAAAGTGTGGGGAGGCAATTTTTTCAGGGTTTTCAGTGCAGTTGAAAAAATGGCAAAACACGATTTATAATTGTTTTAATTTGAACAATTATCTACTTTTAAGCTTAATTTAAGCTAATTTTCATAATGAATTACATCGATATTATACTTGGATTATTACTGATTTTTTCTGCAATTGGTGGTTTTAAACATGGCCTGGTTGCCGAAGTTGCATCGTTGGCAGCTTTGATTCTCGGTATTTGGGGCGCAATTCATTTTTCTGGAATTACTACCGGATTATTGATAAAATATTTTGATTTGAAAACTGATTACCTCAACATTATATCGTTTATCGTTACATTTATAGTTATTGTAATTCTAGTTCATGTCGTTGGAAATGTGGTTAGTAACCTGGTCGATTCGGCTGGTTTGGGCATTGCAAACAAATTGGGTGGAATGGTATTTGGTGTTTTACGTGCGATCTTGTTTTTGAGTATTTTGCTCATCGTATTCGATAAAATTGACAACGATGTGGAAATTATACCCGAAAAAACAAAAGAAGGCTCTTCAATGTATGAACCGATTAAAAACGTTGCACCATCAATTTTCCCGTTTATCGATGAATGGTATGAAAAGCATAAACCATTAAAAAAGAGTGATAAAAAAGTGGTTTAACCAAAATACGCTTTTCAAATTTTTCAATAATTGCAAATATCTGTATTCTTGACTTTTGCAGACAAAAAGTGAATTCTGAGCTGATTTCAAAATAAAAAACAGAAACCTGTTAAAATGGATTTTTGTATTGACTAAAACCAAATAACTATCTTCATTTTATATCTTTGCGCAAATTTTAAAAAAGGGGTTATGAATTTTGTAGAAGATTTGAAATGGCGCGGAATGTTGCATGATGTGATGCCAGGTACCGAAGAACAGTTGGCCAGGGAAATGACTGTTGCCTATATTGGTTTCGATCCAACTTCTGATTCATTGCATGTTGGCAGTTTTGCACAAATAATGCTTTTAAAACGATTTCAACTGGCAGGCCATAAACCGGTTGCTTTGGTTGGCGGGGCAACAGGAATGATTGGCGATCCGTCAGGAAAATCGGATGAACGTAATCTTCTGAACGAAGAAAGCCTCAATAAAAATCTGAATGGAATAAAAGCACAACTTTCAAAGTTTCTGGCTTTTGATTCAGGCGAGGAAAACAGCGCGGTTATGGTAAATAACTACGATTGGATGAAAGGCTTTTCATTCCTCAATTTTATCCGTGATATCGGGAAACATATTACTGTAAATTATATGATGTCGAAAGACTCGGTTAAAAAACGTTTGGGAGCCGAGTCGAATGTTGGAATGTCATTCACTGAGTTTACCTACCAACTGGTGCAGGGTTACGATTTTTTATGGTTATATGAGAACATGAACTGTAAACTGCAGATGGGCGGATCGGACCAGTGGGGAAATATTACCACGGGTACCGAACTCATTCGCCGAAAAACAGGAGGCGAAGCTTTTGCGCTTACAATTCCGCTCATTACAAAAGCTGATGGCGGCAAATTTGGAAAAACTGAACACGGAAATGTATGGCTCGACCCTGAAAAAACATCACCTTACCAATTTTACCAGTTTTGGCTGAATACTTCTGATGAAGATGCTGAAAAATATATAAAAGTTTTCACTCTGTTACCGAAAGAAGAAATTGTTGAACTGATTGAAAAACATAAGGAAGCCCCACACTTGCGGGTTTTGCAGAAAAAGCTTGCTGAGGAGATTACAACGATGGTGCATTCAAAAGAGGAATATGATATGGCAGTTGAAGCATCACAAATACTTTTTGGAAGCGGTACTGCCGAACAATTGCGAAAATTAAATGAAAGTACTTTTCTAGCAGTTTTTGATGGAGTTCCGCAATTTACAGTTGAAAAAACAGTTATCGAAAACGGGATAAATGTTGTTGATTTACTGGCTGACAAAACTGCTGTATTTTCGTCAAAAGGCGAGCTAAGAAGGACTATCCAGGGAAACGGACTGAGCATAAATAAAGAAAAAGTGGCTAATCCTGATTTGATTATAGACAGCTCATTTTTAATAAGTAATAAATATATTCTTGCTCAAAAAGGAAAGAAGAATTACTCCCTGATAATTGTCGGTTAATTTTCTGTTTTTGAGTAAAAAGGGAATAATAAAAACAGTTTCAGTTCGTTTGTGAAATGAACTAAAACTAAAACTTATAAAACCGGGATAGAAATATCTTCTGTTTTCAAGTCTCGTTCGGGATAATGTAAAACAATGAATAAATTATATGAATAATTTTTTTGACAACCAGCGGATCCTTACTTTAATCTGGAAACGCAAATTTCATTTTATAATTATTGGAGTGATTGCCATTTTTCTGGGTGCAGTTTTCTCGGGGCCAAATTTTATAAAGCCAAAATTCAGATCAACTGCCCGGATATATCCTTCAAATATTGGGGTAATGAGTGAAGAATCGAAAACAGAGCAGATGCTTGAAATTCTGAATTCAAATGACGTCAAATTAAAAATGTTCAAATCCTTTAATCTTGACGAAGCTTACAATATCAGTAAAGATGATCCAAAGTATTTAACTTATATGTTTGACATTTATAATGAAAATGTAAAAACATCAAAAACTCAATTCGAAACGGTTGAAATAAATGTTTTGGATTTTGTTCCTGAACGTGCCGCTGAGATGTGCGATTCAATTATTCATTTTTACAATCAAAAAGTTGCAGAAATATACAGGGCGAAAAACTGGGAAATGGTGCAAATTCTCAAAGATCAATTGGAAATGAAATATACTGCGATTGATTCTATTGGTGATAAATTGAATCAGATAAGGGCAGAAACCGGAATTATTGATTTTGAAAACCAGGTTCCTGAAGTAACCCGCGGATATATGAGCGCACTTGCAACAGGAAGGAGTTCGGCGCCTGACACCAAGGAAATTAAAAAGTTGTATGACAGTATGGTTAAAAAGGGTGCCGATTCATACTGGCTCCAGAAAAAGTATAATTTTTTGATTAACGAAATAGATTCTGTAAATACCCTTTATGAGATAAATTTAAGTGAGTATAATAAGAATATAACCTACAGTAATATTGTTGAATCTCCCTTCCCATCGGATAAAAAAGCGTATCCTGTTCGCTGGTTGATTGTTCTGTTCTCAGCATTTTCAGCCGTGTTTTTTGCACTGCTGGTTTTCCTGGTTCTCGATTACAATAAAGAATAATAATAGCCGGTGTTCCAAAAGGCATCCATAAAATTAACCCTGTTTTATCTTATTTCAATAAGTTTCGTTTTGTTGAACGTTTTTTTTATGGTAAAACGTAATCTTATGGCAGTGAATGCCTTGCCTGTAATTCTTGCCGTAATATTAGTTGTTATCTATTCTTTCGATAAAATTGTTTACCTCATCGTTTTGTTTGCACCGCTTTCATTGCCCCTTTCGGAATTAAGCCCCGGATTGGGATTTGACATGTTTTTACCAACAGAACCCTTAATTTTTGGACTTCTCATTGTTTTTATTTTGAAGATTATTTTAGAACGAGGATTTGATAGGGAAATTCTAACTCATCCGGTTTCGCTTGCAATTTATATTAATCTGATCTGGATTTTTTTAACAGCTATAACCAGCACGATGCCTGTAGTATCGTTTAAGTTCTTTTTGTCGCGCATTTGGTTTGTGGCAGTTTTGTATTTTATTGCTGCAAAAATGTTTTCTGAAGGTAAAAACCTTGAAAAATACATTTGGCTATATGCAGTTTCATTAGTAATTGTAATTTTTTATACAGTTAACCGGCACCTGGGCTATGGGATTTGGAACAAGGAAGTTGCCAATTTTGTGTGCAATCCGTTTTATAAGGATCATACTTCATATGGTGCGGCACTAGCAATGTATATTCCGTTTTTTCTTATGTTTTCATTCGGCCATTTTGTTACCCGAAAAGAAAAAATTATTTCGTTAATTGTTTTGGGAATTCTTTTTATAGGTTTTGTGCTTTCATATACGCGGGCAGCGTGGTTGAGCTTGATTATTGCCGGTGGTGTTTATGTGATTGTGAAATTGAGAATCAGGTTTAAACCACTTTTTATAACCGTTGCAACAGTACTTGTTCTGATGATATTGTTTTGGAACCAAATTGAAATGGGCCTTGAACAAAACTCTACACAATCGTCAGCCGATTTTAAAACACACATTTCATCAATGACAAACATAACAAGCGATGCATCAAACCTTGAGCGCATTAACCGGTGGAGTTGTGCGCTCAGAATGTTTGAAGACAAACCTTTTTTTGGATTTGGGCCGGGTACATATATGTTTCAATATGCCTCGTACCAGTTAAATGAAAACAGAACTATTATCAGCACCAATTCAGCCGATGGCGGAAATGCACACAGCGAATATCTTGGGCCTTTATCAGAATCGGGTGTGCTTGGATTACTTACTTTTTTACTGATTATCGGTACAGTTGTTTATACAGCAATCCACACATATATGAGGTTGACTGACAAACGCCTGAAATCATTTGTTTTGGCTGCTTTGGTAGCACTTGTGACTTATTATGTCCACGGATTTTTGAACAATTTTCTCGATACCGACAAACTTTCGGTTCCATTTTGGGGTTTCACAGCAATGATTGTTGCAATTGATATTTATTCGCGAAATCAAATAAAAGCACAAAAAAATCCGGACTAAAATAGCCCGGATTCACTGTATTGAAATCTTCTTTTTTACTGCCTGACTCTTTCGTTGTAAGATCTGTCGATAGTGCTGACTCTGATAATATCACCTTCGTTGATAAACATTGGAACCATTAACTCAGCGCCGGTTTCAACTGTCGCCGGTTTCAAAGCATTCGAACTGGCGGTATTTCCTTTTTCGCCGTCAATTGTTGAAGTTACCACAAGTTCCACTACTGAAGGCATTTCAGCAGTTAATGGTATCTCTTCGTCAGCATGAAATTGAATCTCAATGATTTGTCCTTCTTTCATTAAATCCGAATTGTCTATCATTGATTCTGGTATCGAAATTTGTTCGAAAGTTTGCGTGTTCATCACATTTAAACCTTGTTCATCTCTGTAAAGATATTGATATTGACGACGTTCAACCCGAACATCTTCTACTTTTACGCCCGAATTGAAAGTGTTGTCAATTATACGTCCGGTTTTTATATTTCTAAGTTTTGTTCGCACAAAAGCCGGTCCTTTGCCCGGTTTTACATGCAAAAAGCTTACGATTGTGTGGATTTCTCCTTTGAACATAAAACACAATCCATTTCTAAAATCTGATGTTGATGCCATGAAATATTATTTTCTTATTATTTAAGGCGCAAAAATAAATAAATCGGTTAGAAATAATCTTTTTCTGTAATCTTTTTACCTGATTATTTGCGTATTTTTATTTGTAATTGGTTCATAATTATTGAATTCTCAAATTCAATATCATTTTTGGCGAACTAAAAAACTTTGTTTCTCGGGACTGTTGCTACAAAATTTTTCAAATAGAAAGGCTCGAAATAGGCAACATCTTCAAATTGTTTTTTACTGAATTTTTCTTCTGCAGTAAATTGCATAAACTCGGCTGATGTTGTTCTGGGCTCCGCAAAAAACACATTTTTATGTGTAAGCAGATTTTTGCATTTATCGGCACCGTTTCCAATAAAAAGTATTTTATGGGTTTCGAGCAGGTCGGAAAGAAAATTTTCATCGATAATTTCAGCAGAAACTGCCCGGATTTCTTCTCCTTCCGAATTATACAAAGCTGTGTAAACTTCCATTCTGCGGGCGTCAATCATCGGGCAAATTAAAATTTGTGTTTCATCATTTAGAAAAGTGTATTTTTCCAGGTTCTGGGCTGCATAAACTCCTAAAATTTCGAGTGAATTAACTGATATTAAAGGGATATTCAGCCCATAACACAAACCTTTTGCAACCGAAACTCCAATTCTTAAACCGGTGTACGAACCCGGACCTTTGCTCACGGCAACAGCATCAAGCATTTTGGGAGCAATGTTGTTTTCTTTAAAAAGTTCCTCGATAAAAACTGTCAAAACTCTTGAGTGGTTCAGCCCTTCGAGGCTTTCTTTTTTGAAAAGTGTTTGTCCGTTTTGCGCAATCGAAACCGAACAAACTTCGGTTGATGATTCAATATTTAAAATTAGTGGCATTTTATTCAATTAAATAAGTGTGGGTAAAAATATTGATTTGTTTGCAATATCCTAAATTTTGAAATATTGTCTTTAACGGTTATGCGTGGTGATTATTAATATTCACAGAAGCAAAAATATAACGAGGTATCTGAAAGTTGTTGGAAATACTGCACAAATTGGAGTCGGAGTTCTTTATTGAAATTCTTCTTAAAAATTTTTTAACCCGAAATAAAAGGAATTGAATTGTTTCTTTACGCAGTGAAAAACAATTTGTCGGCAAACTGAATAAAAATTGCAGTTCCTAATAGTAGCGTAAACAGCAGTTCTCTCCAAAACACTGATTCAATCGAAACTAAAAGGTTAGAAATTAATATGGCAACCGGAATTACTGCTATTACAAGCATTTCCTGCGAAGTGGCCGGAATAAAAATGAAACTTAACATTGAGAATAAAAAAATAACAAACAAAACCAGGTAATATTTACGGATACTTACTTTTCTGGAATCATATTGCTGCATAATTTTAATGCTTCCAATTAAAGTAAGAACAATCAGTAACCCTAAAAATCCCTGCAACGGATAATTGGTTTTAAAATGGTTTATCGGAGAAAAAATGTTTTTCTGAAAAACAACAACTGCATCGGTTAACTGGTCGGTAAAAAAAGCATAAGTCAATGCAAAGGCAACGGGAATAATATAACCGACAACAAGAATCATGAATTCGCGCCAGTTTCTTTCGCGGCGAAGAATTGAAACAGCAAAAATAAAGGCTGGTAAAAGTACTATCAGGTTAAAATAAAACAAAGTTCCGATTGCTATAAAAAGCCCCGAATTAAAAATTTCAAGTTGTGGACTTGAATTATTAAATATCGAAAACAAACTGTTTAAACCAAGCAAGGTAAAAATTGCTGCAAAAAATACAGGGTGAAGCGTGTGCATAGCAGTAAAACCACCAATAATTATTATATAAATTAAAGCCGGAAGTTTTGTGCGGGCTTTAATGAGGGCATACCTGCTGTTAATTTGCTGAATTAGAAAAGCAACAAATATTACCAGGGCGAATGAAAGAAAAACCTGTAAAATTGGTATTCCGGAGGTGATGCGATCAATAAAATGATACAAAATGCTTTGGTTTTCACCATCAAAATAATCATATAAAACAGGAGACCTAAAACTGTTTGTCCAGAATAAAAGTCCGACAATCAGATAAAGGAAATAGTCAAAAGGTTCTCTCGATTTTAATATTCGTAAAATCATATTTTATAAGTCGAATCCCAAATCTTTCCTGTAATATTTTTTATCGAACTGAATAGAACTGGCATTTTCATACGAAGTTTGCAGGGCGCTTTTTATATCATTTCCGTATGAACTAACCGCAATAACCCGGCCACCGGCAGTAACAACCCGGTTATTTTCTATTGTTGTTCCGGCATGAAAAATAATGCTGTCGGTAATATCTTCGAAACCTGTAATAGTTTTTCCATTGTCATATTTCCCGGGGTAACCTCCTGAAACCAGCATTACTGCCGCAGCTGCGCGTTCATCAATTTCAACGGTTTTATTTTCAAGAGTTCCGGTTGCTGCACCTTCCAGTAAGTCAACAAAATCCGATTTTATTCGCAGCATAACTGCTTCCGTTTCAGGGTCGCCCATCCTGACATTGTATTCAATTACAAAAGGATTTTTATTTACACTAATCAACCCAAAAAATATAAAACCGTTGTATTCAATTTTTTCTTTCTGGAGACCTGAAATTGTAGGTTGAATTATTTGTTTTTCAACCTTTTCCATAAAATCAGCATCGGCAAACGGAACCGGCGAAATTGCGCCCATTCCTCCGGTATTCAAACCGGTGTCGGCTTCGCCAATTCTTTTATAGTCTTTTGCTTCAGGTAATATTTTATAACTTTTCCCGTCGGTAATTACAAAAACCGACACTTCTATTCCGCTTAAAAATTCTTCGATAACAACTTTCCGGCTCGCATCGCCAAATTGTCCGGCAAGCATTTCTTTCAATGAATTTTTAGTTTCTTCAGGCGATTCGATAATCAGAACTCCTTTACCGGCAGCCAAACCATCGGCTTTTAAAACATATGGAGCTTTTAGAGAATCCAGAAAAGCAAATCCCTCGTTAAGATTTTCGTTTGTGACTGTTAAATATTTGGCTGTCGGAATATTGTTTCGGGCCATAAATTCTTTTGCAAAATCCTTGCTTCCTTCCAACTGTGCACCTTCTTTTTTAGGGCCAACAACAAGTACCGATTTTAATTCAGCATCGGCAGCAAAAAAATCATGCAAGCCTTCTACCAAAGGAACTTCGGGGCCTATTAAAACCAAATCAATTTTATTCTGAATTGTAAAGGTTTTTATTTTCTGAAAGTCGTTAACATTTGCCGCCAGGTTGGTGCCTATTTGCGAAGTTCCAGCATTTCCGGGGGTAAAGAACAGGTTTTTAACTTTTTTGCTTTGTTTTAATTTCCAGCCAAATGCGTGTTCCCTGCCACCGGAACCAATAATCAGAATATTCATTTTGAAAGTGTTTTTTGTATTTCGATCGTGAAGATAAGTTTTTATTCAGTTGTTTTCAAAAACTGGTTTGGTATTGAAAAGCAAAAAATAAAAATGCCAGGATGATGATGGCAACCTGGCATTTTGAACTTAACCCGAACGTTTTTATATCGATGTGAATTTTGTGAAATAAGTTTGCATTGCTTCCCCAACTTTTTTTGAAAAATCAGTCATGTTATTTGCCCTTGCTGACCGCTCCATAATTTGAAGATAGAAAATAGTGCGTTGGATTTCTTCGCTAACAGCTTTATCCTGAATGAATTTTCGGTCGAGAGAGAAATAGTAACTCAAATCGTCGTCAAATGATTCGAAGGCCTGCTCCATAACCATTTTCCCTTTTTCAGTTGCTCCGGCTCTAAAATAGTTGTTTGCCAGTTCAATTGTAAAATATCCGGGAGGTGCAATACTTGGCGGTATCAATTCAAAACAACGGTCGATAACTGCAATTGCTGAATCCTTTTTTCCTTCATCCAGCAATGTACTTGCCAATCGGTTGAAACTGTTTGTTACATTGGTCATCATCCGCATGTTGTTTTCGTCGATATAGACTTTAGGGTCGTTCATGCCACCCCATTTGAAATTGTTCATAATGTTGTCGTACATAATGTCCGAAGCAACTGTTCCAAATTCCAAGCGGTCAGGTTTGCTTTCGCCTTTTATTGGTACCAACCTGTAAGCAAAACCTTCAACCTGGAAATAATCTTCGAGATTTAAATATTTGTTCCGCCCAACTGTAATTGCCCAGTAAATTGGGCGTTCCCAATTGTTTGTTGCAATTAAATCGAGTATCATCATTTCATCTTTCGATAAGTAATTCCTGTCGGATAAGTCGATAGTCATTGTATCAACAATTTTATCATAGTCTTCAGGACGCACAACTTTATTCCTGATAACTGCTTCCTTGTCAATTTTAAAGCTTAATATTTTCTTCGGGATGTAGGCAGCATTGTCTGCCTGTTGCAGTTTTGTTGCAGGGTTATCATCAGCAATAAAATTAATTGCCTCTTTGGCTCCAATTGTTGGACGTGCTATTCGCGGATTATCCATTAAATAAACCACATCGCGTGTTCCCTGTAAATATTTATCGGCCGTGAGCGAAAATGGCATTGGCGCTGATTCGTATGCCTGCCGGCGCATTTGGTCGATATACCAGTCGGTTTGCAGGTAACTCAAATTACAAACACGCACATCGGTGCGAACTCCTTCCACTTCCTGGTTGTACCACAACGGAAATGTATCATTATCGCCATTCGTGAAAATAATGCCGTTTGGCTGGCAGGTTTTAAGGTAATTGGCTCCAAAATCACGCGCAGTATAACGGCCTGAACGATCGTGGTCGTCCCAGTTTTGAGCTCCCATAATTCCAGGAACCAGTATGAGTGTTAAAACTCCTGCAATTCCCGCAGATACTGTTTCAGGTAAAAATCGTTTTAATCCTTCGGCAACCGCCATAACACCAAGTCCAATCCAAATAGCAAAAGCGTAAAATGAACCTGCATAAGCATAATCACGTTCGCGGGGCTGATGCGGATATTGGTTAAGGTAAATTACAATGGCCAACCCTGTCATAAAAAACAGAAGAAATACAACCCAGATTCCCTTTTTCCCTTCATTGCCTTTGTTATATTGAAAATATATTCCAAGTAACCCAAGCAAAAATGGGAGAAAATAATAGGTATTGTGGGCTTTATTGTGAGCCAGACTTGCAGGTAAATTATCCTGGTCGCCGAGGCGCATTTCATCAATAAACTTTATTCCGCTGAGCCAGTTGCCATTTATCACCCCTCCATGACTTTGAATATCGTTTTGCCGGCCAACAAAGTTCCACATAAAATAGCGCCAGTACATGTGGTTTACGTGGTACCTGAGAAAAAACCGCATGTTCTCGGCAAACGTTGGTTTAACAATCACCTCGTTTTCGCCTTGTTCGTTTTTGTGTTGAATTTTTCTGCCTTTCACGCCACCCCATTCTATGTAGTCATCGGCATGAAAAGATTCCATCGTGCTCCACATTCTGGGAAAAACCATATTGAATTTTTCATCATAATTTGGAATGACCTTGTGATTTGTTATAACATATTTGTCGCCAATTGGTGTATAAACCGCTTTTCCCTGGCTGTAACGGTTTTGCGGATTTAACGGAGAATTGTAAAACTGGCCATATAAAAGTGGCCGATCGCCGTACTGTTCGCGGTTGAGATAGCTTAAAAGTGCAAAAGCGTTGTTCGGGCTGTTTTGATCCATCGGGGGCTGAGCCGAAGAGCGAATAATAATAAGTGCAAATGAAGAATAACCGATCAGGATTACTGTAACACCAAGTATTATTGTGTTCCAAATAACCATTTTCTTTTTTGCAGTGTACCAGATTCCATAAACAACGGCAGCAATTATTAAAAGCATATAGAAATACAGGCCCGAGTCGAACGGAAGCCCGAAAGTATTTACAAACAGCAGATCAAACCACGAACCGATGGTTACTACACCCGGAATGATTCCATACATGATTAAGGCAAGTATTACAATCGATGCTACAAAGGCTATTATAATTCCATTACGGGTAACATCGTACTTCTTGAAATAATAAACGAAAACAATTGCCGGTATCGCAAGTAAATTCAATAAGTGCACACCAATTGAAAGGCCAACAATATATGCAATAAAAATTAGCCAGCGATTTGCATTTGGCTCGTCGGCAACATTTTCCCATTTCAGAATTGCCCAGAAAACAACAGCAGTCATTAATGACGATGTTGCATAAACTTCACCTTCAACCGCCGAAAACCAGAATGTGTCGGAAAAAGTGTAAGCCAAACCGCCAACCAAACCGCTTGAAATTATTGCAATGGTTTGTCCCATTGTTAAATTTCCATCGTTCGAAACCAATTTTTTGGCAAGGTGTGTTATTGTCCAAAACAAGAACATTATAGTTGCCCCACTTGCCAGTGCCGACATAGAATTTACGAGTCTGGCAGCATCTTCCGGTCCACCAAAAAGGGTAAAAAACCTTCCCATTATCATAAAAAGCGGTGCTCCCGGCGGGTGTCCGACTTCAAATTTAAAAGAGGTGGTTATAAATTCGCCACAATCCCAAAAACTAACAGTGGGTTCGATGGTCATCAAATAAACCAGCGATGAAATAATAAATATTACCCATCCAAAAACATTGTTATACAGTGTGTATTTCTTCATTTTGACGATAATTTCTTGAATTTCAATTTTATCCGAAAAATAATAAGTTGCGAAGATAATTGTTTTGAACCAAATTGGAAGATTTGATTTGCTATAAAACGTTTTCATTAAACTTCTTTAAGAATTTCAAATTGGGTTTATGCAGATTTCAAATCATTTTCCGGTTTTTTTTTGCAATATGAGGATATTAACTGCAAAGGTTTGAAAATCGGGAATTATCAATTTTTATCTTTTTTTATCTGATTATATTTGCTCTTATGAAAATTACGAAGCAATGAAAATAACAGAAGTAACAAATAAAATAACGAAACAACAATTTCATAATGTACCCCGGTTGATTTATAAAAACGACCCGAATTGGGTTTGCCCAATTGAAGGTATGGTGGAAGATATTTTTGATCCCGCCAAAAACAAAACATTCAAAAACGGAAAGGCAGCGCGTTGGATTTTAACCGATGAGAGAGGTGACCTGATTGGAAGGATTGCAGCATTTGTTAACGGAAATATTGCATATACCTACGAACAACCCACCGGCGGTTGTGGTTTTTTTGAATGTGCGGACAACCAGGAAGCGGCTGATTTGCTTTTTAAAACAGCAGCTGAATGGAACAAAAGAAATGGAATGGAAGCCATGGACGGGCCTATAAATTTTGGCGAGAACTATGTAAACTGGGGTTTGCTTGTTGATGGTTTTATGCCACAAGGTTACGGAATGCCATACAACCCGCCATATTACGAAAAACTTTTTCGTAATTTCGGGTTCGAAGTTTATTTTGAACAATACAGTTATCACCTTGATTATACTGTTCCTTTTCCTGAACGATTTTGGAAAATTGCTGAATGGATAGCCAAAAAGCCTCAATACAATTTCAGGCATATTAATTTTAAGGAAACTGATAAGTTTGTTAAGGATTTTTGCACAGTTTATGATGCTGCATGGGCATTTCATGAACATTACAAACCGCTTGACCCCGAAGATATTTACAGTTTTATAGCTAGTTCGAAAGCCATCCTCGACCCAGAGATGATTTGGTTTGCCTACCACGAAGAAAAACCGATAGCGCTTTTTGTAATGTTGCCCGACATAAACCAGATTTTGCAGAAACTTGACGGGAAGCTCAGTTTATGGGGAATAGTTAAATTCCTTTATTATAAAAGGAAAAAAACAATGACCCGTACCCGGATAATTATTATGGGGATCGATCCAAAATACCAACGTTCAGGAGTTGATTCGGCTATTTTCTGGCACCAGGAGCAATTGATGAAAAAGAAACCGCAGTACAAAGAGATCGAACTTTCATGGGCAGGTGATTTTAATCCGAAAATAATCGCGGTTTACGAGGCTACCGGTGCTAAACGGGCAAAAACACATTACACGATGCGCTACCTTTTTGATCGTGACAAACCATTTGCAAGGGCGCCTGTAATTGGTCCGGAAATTCTTCGCGAAAAAGTAAACGAGAAAATAGATAAAAATTAGGTTTTCTTATTTGGTTTATAGAGAACAATATTTATCTTTGCAGCCCGATTGAAAAAGGATTAATAACAAACAATGAATGGATTACAGTATTATATGTAACCATTCAAAATAAAAAAACAGAAAAATGAAAAAAGATATTCATCCGAAGGAATACAGGTTGGTGGCATTCAGGGATATGTCAAACGGTCATACTTTTTTTACAAAATCAACTGTAAATACAAGAGAAACCGAAGTTATTGACGGTGTGGAATACCCAATATTCAAAGTTGAGATTTCAAGTACCTCTCACCCGTTTTACACAGGAAAAGTTACACTTGTTGATACCGCAGGACGTGTTGATAAATTCATGAACCGCTACGGTAAACACATGGAAAACAGGAAAAAATAAAAATTAGCTTCAGTATATAAAGCTCCGGGACACGGAGCTTTTTTTTTGCCGTAAAGTGTTAACTTGGCAGCAAAAATTTGCAAACCGTTTGAACAATTGACAGGCAATTGGCTTTTCATTTTATGGCACATCAATTGCTTTGCAATTTGCCTGTTAAAAAATTGGTCTGGTTAAGCCAGATTGTCACAAAATCAATAAATATGGGGAAAATTAAAAATTCAGGGTTTAATAGTATTTTCGGGTTTGGATCAATGGGAAATGAATCGGAATTTATTCCAATTATTGCCGATGGCGATGACCGGGATCTTAAAAATACAGAAGTCCCTGATGTTTTACCAATTCTTCCGCTTCGCAATACGGTGCTTTTCCCGGGAGTTGTTTTGCCAATTACGGTTGGCCGCGAAGCATCTCTGGAGCTAATTCGTGATGTAAACCGCGGTAGTAAATTACTCGGAACTGTTGCCCAGAAGGATTATACAGTTGATCATCCGGGTACAGCAGATATTTTTGAAATTGGAACAGTTGCCGAAATTCTGAAAATACTTGAAATGCCCGATGGCTCAACTTCGGTGATAATACAGGGAAAAAGGCGCTACAAAATTATGGGCTTTGTATCTGAAACTCCTTATTTTAAGGCAAAAGTAGAATCGTTAAATGAAATTCTTCCTGAAAATGACAACGAGTTTAATGCTATTGTTGGTTCATTAAAAGATCTTTCAATTAAAATTGCACAATTCACTGCAAACGTGCCGCCTGAAGCAACTTTCGCTGTAAAAAATATTGAAAATTCATCGTTTCTTATCAATTTCATTTGCTCCAATACCGATATTAAAGTTGAAGATAAACAGAAACTTCTCGAAATAGAAAGCCTGAAGGAGCGTGGTATTCAAGCCATTAGTTTCCTGGTTAGAGAAGTTCAGATGCTTGAACTTAAGCATGATATACAGAAAAAGGTAAAAACTGATATCGACAAGCAGCAGCGTGAGTATATGCTCAACCAGCAAATGAAAACCATTCAGGACGAGCTTGGAGGAAATCCTGCAGAGCAGGAAATTAACGCGCTGAAAGCAAAAGCCAAAACAAAAAAATGGAACGAAGATGTTGCCAAATTCTTTAAAAAGGAAGTTGAAAAGCTTAGTCGTTTAAACCCGGCAGCCGGAGAATATTCAGTACAGTTTACTTTTTGTCAGACTTTGCTTGACCTGCCCTGGAACGAATATACAACAGACAACTTCGATCTGAAGAATGCCAGCAAAGTTTTAGACGAAGATCATTATGGTCTTGATAAAGTTAAAGAAAGGATATTGGAACATTTGGCAGTTTTAAAACTGAAAAATGATATGAAATCCCCAATTTTATGTTTGTACGGTCCTCCCGGGGTAGGAAAAACTTCACTGGGAAAATCAGTGGCGCGGGCACTCGACAGAAGCTATGTTCGTGTAAGTCTGGGAGGTTTGAATGACGAATCTGAAATCAGGGGTCACCGAAAAACATATATTGGGGCTATGCCCGGTAGAATTATTCAAAACATAAAGAAGGCAAAATCATCGAATCCTGTTTTTATACTTGATGAAATAGATAAAGTCTCAAAACATTTTCACGGAGACCCGGCTTCTGCTTTGCTCGAAGTTCTTGATCCTGAACAAAATTCAGAATTTCATGATAATTATATTGAGGCCGACTATGATCTTTCGAAAGTAATGTTTATTGCCACTGCCAATACTTTAAGCACAATTGCGCCACCGCTGCGCGACCGTTTGGAACTGATTGAAGTAAGCGGTTATCTGGTTGAGGAAAAAATTGAAATCGCAAAACGTCACCTCATCCCAAAACAGTTGGAAAATCACGGTTTAAAAAAATCGGACGTAACTTTTTCGAAAGAAGTAATCGAACTTATAATCGACGGTTATACAAGGGAATCGGGAGTTCGTGAATTGGATAAAAAGCTTGCCAAAGTTGTCAGGAGAATTGCAAAAAAGATAGCATTCGAAGAAACCTACAATAGAAAGCTTACAAAAGCCGACATTCGTGAATACCTGGGTGTAATTGAGTTTTCGAAAGAAAAATATCAGGGAAATGAATTTGCCGGCGTTGTAACAGGTTTGGCCTGGACAGCAGTTGGAGGCGAGATTTTATATGTCGAAACCAGTCTTAGCAAAGGAAAAGGCGGTTTGACCCTGACAGGAAATCTCGGAGAAGTAATGAAAGAGTCGGCCATGCTTGCGCACGAATATTTGAAATCTCATTCGGAAGAACTGGGTCTTGACCCTGAAATATTTTATAACTGGAATGTTCATGTTCATGTACCGGAAGGTGCAATTCCAAAAGACGGGCCGTCGGCTGGTGTAACAATGGTAACCTCGCTTGCATCGGCATTTACACAGCGGAAAGTAAAAAAGAGCCTTGCAATGACTGGCGAAATTACACTCCGTGGCAAAGTTTTGCCGGTTGGTGGAATTAAGGAAAAAATTTTGGCTGCAAAGCGCGCGGGAATTACAGAGATTATTCTTTCTGAAGAAAACAGGAAAAACCTTGAAGAGATAAAGGGGGATTATTTAAAAGGCGTGAAATTCCATTTTGTAAATACTATTATGGATGTGCTTGATATTGCACTTCTGAAAACAAAGGTTGAAAAGCCGGTTAAGATTTCTTAATGGTTTATTTTCGTTGTTTGTTTTGTCTGGTTTTTTAATTTTACGTCATTAAAAAAAAGGGATGCTGATGAATAAATTTTTGTATGTAATTCTGTTAGTTCTGACTTGTTCTGCAGTATTTGGGCAAAGTGCCAAAGAGTTTTATAATAGTGGAAATCAGAAACTGGATAAAGGACAAAATAAACAGGCAATTAAAGATTATGACGATTCGATTGATCTGGATAATACTTTCGCTGATGCATTTTATAACCGGGCAGTTGCAAAAAACAGGATTAAAGATTTTAAAGGTGCAATTGAAGATTATTCAAAAACCATAGAGCTTGATCCGCAAAACGTTATGGCATACAATAACCGGGGGTTAATTAAGAAAGCTCTTAAAGACTATAATGGTGCAACTGAAGATTATACAAAAGCAATTGAGATTAATCCGTCGTTTGCCTCAGCTTATTTTAACAGGGGCAATATAAGTGTATTAAAAGAAGAGCCCGGAAATGGCTGCGAAGATTTTAAAAAGGCCCTTGATTTGGGTTTAAACAAGGCGCTTGAATATGTTGCGAAATATTGCAAATAGCGCATATTAATCACGTCCGGAAACGATAATTTTAATGAAAATAGAAAGCTGCAGGATTTTATTCCGGCAGCTTTTTTTATGATATTCTTGTTGAAATTGAAGAAACGAAAAGTCAACGATATTAAAATAAGAAACTGGTTGGAATTTCACCAGACGGGTTGACAAAACAAGCTTTTTTTTAAAAAATACGTTTAAAAGTACTCTGTAAAATCTTTACAGAATCTTTATGCTTCCTTCACAATTCTTCATAAAACCTTTATAAGATTCTTCGCAATTTTGTATTGAAGGTATAATGAAAGTCATTTTATTATGGAATTCGAATATTGGTTTGAGGAATTCTCAGTTTTGCAGATTGCAGGAATGATTGCTTTGATTTTAATTTTTCTTTTGGTATTTTTTAAAGCTATCTGGTTAATAATTAAATACATGAGGAACTACAATGATGAAAGATAATCATACAGGTAAAACTCACCGAATAGTTTTTAAACAACTTGGTAGTTTAATAATATTGTTGGGTTTTGTGGAGATGGTTCCTTCCATATCTTCGCTTTTATTTAAAGAATGGTATTCTGCTTTAGGTTTTCTGCTGGTAGGATTAATTACCTCCGGTTTCGGATATATGCTGTATAAAATTTACCAACAGGCAGAAGAACCACATTATGATCATGCGCTGATTATTGCTGCTTCTGCCTGGCTCATTCTTCCTTTTATTGGTGGCATGCCCTTGTTTGTGATAGCTCATATTACACCTGTTTCGGTAATGAACAGTTATATTCCTGCTGATGCAAACTACACGTTTTCAAGTTTGGTATATTTTCAAAATCCGATTCATTGCTTTTTCGAGAGTATGAGTGCCTTTACCACAACAGGGCTTTCGATGGCCGATCACGAACCTTCAGTTGGGAAGGGTGTATTGTTTTACCGAAGTTTTGCACAGTGGGTTGGAGGCGCTGGTTTTATTATTATGTCGCTGGCCATTTTTAAAAAACATTCGGGCAGAAGTGCAATGTTATTGTACGGTTCAGAATCCAGCAACGAAAAGTTAAAGCCGAAAGTGCTCGACACTGCCAGGGCAATTTGGAAATCCTATTTATTCGTTACAATTTTCTCTGTGATTTATTTAATCATCGGTACAAGCATAATTTTGCCAAATTACCCCATTGTGGATAATATTTTTGATTCTGTAAATCACGCAATGGCCGGCCAATCAACAGGCGGATTCAGCACACTTGATGATAGTATTGCGACTTACAAATCAGCACGAATGGAAATGCTGTATTTATTACCCATGATATTAGGAAGTTTCTCCCTTCCTTTTTACTATAAAATTATTTTTAAACGAAAGTTGAATGAAATCTGGAATGATATCCAAACCCGGACACTGATCATCGCTTTTATGATCGGGAGCATAATTCAGTCTTTTTTATTATTTCAGGCAGATAATGTTTCAAATCCAGTCAGGGAAGGCGTGTTTCAGTTTATCAGCGGAATGTCAACTACAGGTTGGCAAACTTCAAATATTGGAGACTGGGATTGGAAACCTGTCCTTTTTCTGATTGTCACGGGTATGTTTATTGGTGGTGCTTCGGGAGCAACTGTTGGCGGTATAAAAATGATTCGGGCAATAATTATTACAAAGGGTTTGCAATGGCAAATAACAAAATTGCTGTTATCAGAAAATGCGGTTAAAACGATAAAAATCAACCGTAAGTCATTATCGTCAGGTGAAATGTATGAGGAATTTACAAATGCATCAACAATTGCGATCTTATTTGTTATTGTAATCTTAGCTTCTGCATTCGCAACCACATACTTCGCGGGTAGTTCCTTCGACTTTGCTGATGCTTTATTTGAATCCACTTCAGCGCAGGCTACTGTTGGCCTTTCTTCAGGAATTACAAATCCGTCAATGTCCCCGGTTCTAGAATCAATATATATTTTTCAAATGTGGGCAGGCAGGTTGGAAATATTAACTGTTTTTGCCTTTATCCGGTCTTTCTTTAAATGATTTTAAACTAGGTGCTTAACAGAATTTTTTCAATTTCTTTCATATCATATGCGGGAGTAGCTCCGGCTTTCGATGCAACAAAAGCACCTGTTGCACAGGCAAAAGCCAATGCATCGGCAGGCGATTTATTTTCAAGCAGCGATGCTATTAACCCGGCAAGAAATGCATCGCCGGCACCAACTGTATCCACGGCCTCTACCTTAAATCCCGGATGTTCATAAAATTCACCATCGCAAAATAGAAACGCACCTTTTTCGCCCCTGGTTACACAAACCATTTTAAGGTTGTATTGCTTTGCAAACCATTTCATGAGGCTTTTTTCGTCATGTTTATGTTTGTTGTGCCATTGCGCAAATGCCACAAGTTCATCATCGTTTAGCTTTACGATGTCGGTTTTTTCAAGTAATTTTTCAACTACTTCCTGCGTATCATACGGTTTTCTGAAATTTACGTCAATCAGTTTTACTGCATCTTTTTCAAGCAGCTGCATAATTGTGCTTCGCGACACCGGGTTTCGTGATGCCAAAGAACCGAAAACAAGAAGTCCGGCTTCCCGGGCTTTTGTTTTTAACGAATCGGTTAATTCGAGATTGTCCCAGGCCACCGGTTCGCAAATTTCGTAAGTTGCGTTGTTGTTTTCGTCCAAATGCACAAGTACTTCGCTCGTTGGTAAATGTTCGTCAATCTGAATAAATTCAGTACTTAATCCTGAGTTTTCAAGAAAAGACCGAAGTTCAGTTCCTGGCTCATCGTTTCCAATTCTGCTGGCAATTGAAACATTTTGCCCGATAGCATTTAAGTGCAATGCAACATTCATTGGGGCGCCTCCGGGTTTTGCCCCCGACGGAAGCCTGTCCCAAAGAACTTCTCCAATACATAAAATTTCGTTGTTTTTAATTTGCATGGTTCTGTAATTTTAGTTTCCTAAATTCACCGGGTGCGATTACTAAAGAAACTGCATTTTGCTCGTCTCATTTTAAATTGAATTATCGGTTAAATTTCTACATTAACTTATAAATTTAAATTACAGGTTTCTCTTTTTTTCTCAATTTCATATTTATCATTTCCACCATTACCGAAAAGAACAATGCAAAATAAATATAGCCTTTTGGTATTTCGAAATGAAACCCATCTAAAATAAGCATGAACCCAATCAATATTAAAAACGAAAGTGCCAACACCTGAAAAGTAGGATGTTTATTGATGAAACGACTTATTATCTCCACAAAATATATCATAACAATCATTGCAATTATTATAGCAGTTATCATAATTGGCAATTGTTTTGAAAGTCCGATTGCAGTTAATATCGAATCGAATGAAAACACAATATCAAGCACTAATATCTGAAAAATTACATAAGCGAAAGAATGTTTTTTTGTTGAAACTTTTTGTTCGTGGCTACCTTCAACTTTTTCGTGAATCTCTGAAACACTTTTAGCTAACAGAAAAGTTCCGCCAAGAAATAAAATTACGTCGCGCACTGAAAACGGGTGTTCGCCAACCGTAAAAAGCGGTTCTTTCATTTGAATGATGAAAGTAATAAACGAAAGTAAAATAATCCGCATTACCAATGCCAGTAACAAACCAATTGTTCGAGTGCGTTTTTGGCTTTCCTGCGGCAATCGGTCGGTTATTATCGAAATAAAAATAATATTGTCGATCCCTAATACAATCTCCAAAAATGTAAGTGTTACGAGCGAAATATATGTTTCGGGTTGCAATAAAAATTCCATGTATTTATTTTTTTGTAGATACAAATTAAATGAATTTTTCAGAAGTAAAACCGGTTGTTACCTTTTGAAAAAATATTGTTTTTGCCTTGTTGAAAGCAAAAGAATATTGAATTGGTTCAATTTTCAATTATCTTTATCTCCAAACCATTATCAAATGAATTATTCAAAATTATCAGCAGTTAATTTTTCCTTTTTGTTGGGATTGCTTGTATTAATAGGCTTTTCATGCCATACATCGAAAAACGAAGTTACAATTACGAATTTGAAAAGTGAGTATTTGTTTAGTCCGGTTGGTATTGATTCACCTTCACCCCGGCTGGTTTGGCAAATTTCTTCCGATAAACCCGGTAAATATCAATCTGCATATGAAATTATTGTAGGAACCGATTCGCTTGCAATAGAAAAAGGGAAAGGAAATCTTTGGGATTCAGGTAAAATAAATACTGAACTTTCATTGGCGGTTTACGCCGGAAGTTCGTTGGAACCGTTTACAAAGTATTTTTGGAATGTAAAAATTTGGGACGAAAATGGCATCGCTTCAAAGTGGTCGTCGGTTTCAAGTTTTGAAACCGGAATGATGAACGGTAAAAACTGGCAGGGAGACTGGATTAGCGATACGCGCGACATAAATTTAAAACCTGCCCCGTGGTTCAGGAAGGAATTTCAGGCCGCTAAAACCATTCAGTCAGCCCGCGCTTACATTGCTGTTGGCGGTTTGTATGAATTATATATTAATGGCGAAAAAGTGGGCAACCACCGTCTCGACCCAATGTACACCCGCTTTGACAGGCGAACTTTATACGTTACCCATGATGTTACAAAAATGCTCCACCAGGGTGATAATGCGATTGGTGTTTTACTCGGAAATGGTTGGTACAATCATCAATCCACTGCTGTTTGGTATTTTCATGAAGCGCCATGGCGAGCCCGTCCGAAATTTTGCATGGATTTGCACATCACATATTCCGACAGCACGAAGCAGATTATTTCAACAGGAACCGACTGGAAAACCACATTAAGTGATGTTGTTTTTAATAGTATTTACACTGCTGAACACCAGGACGCCCGTCAAAAACAAGTTGGCTGGAATATGACAGGTTTTGATGATTCAGGATGGAAAGAAGCAATTCCAGTGAGCTCGCCATCAAACAACATTGTTGCGCAAAACCTGTATCCTATCCGAAATGTACAGGAAATCCCCGTTGCTGAAATGACCAAATTCAGCGACACAAATTACCTTTTTGATTTTGGGAGGAATATTTCAGGAGTAACAAAACTGAAAATAAATGGTGCTGACGGAACCGAAGTAAAATTAATTCATGCTGAACGACTAGGTAAAAATGGCAAAACTGATTTGTCGAACATTGATGTTCATTATCGCCCTACTGATGATTCCGATCCGTTTGCAACCGACATCTACATATTAAGCGGTGGTGAAGACGAATTTATGCCCCATTTCAATTATAAAGGTTTTCAATTTGTTGAAGTGAAAAGCAACAAACCCATTGAACTGACTAAAGAAAGCCTGACAGCTTATTTTATGCACAGCGATATTCCTGTCGCCGGTGAAATTAAATCCTCAAACCCAACCTTGAATAAAATATGGGAAGCCACAAATAATTCTTACTTGTCAAATATGTTTGGCTACCCAACCGACTGTCCGCAGCGTGAAAAAAATGGCTGGACCGGTGATGCACACATTGCCATTGAAACGGGCTTATATAATTTTGACGGCATTACAATTTACGAGAAATGGCTGGCCGACCATCGCGATGAACAACAACCAAATGGCGTGTTGCCCGCAATTATCCCAACAAGCGGGTGGGGATATACATGGGCAAATGGTCCCGACTGGACAAGTACAATTGCAATAATTCCCTGGAATATTTATCTTTTTTATGGCGATTCGCGTTTGCTCCAACAATGCTACGAAAACATAAAACTGTATGTTGATCACATTAACGCTGAAAGCCCGGAAGGATTAACAGATTGGGGACTTGGCGACTGGGTCCCCGTAAAATCGAAATCTCCAAAAGAGTTTACTTCCTCGGTTTATTATTATGCCGACGTTACTATTTTAGCAAAAGCTGCTCAACTTTTTGGCTATCAATCCGACTATGAGAAATACTCCGGTTTAGCTGAAAAAATTAAGAATGCAATCAATACCAAATACCTCAACAGGGAAACCGGAATTTACGGAAATGGCTTACAAACAGAGTTAAGTGTTGCTTTATACTGGGGAATTGTTCCCGATAGTTTAATAGGTAAAGTAGCTGAAAATCTTGCTAACCGTGTAATTCAGGATAACAAACATATTGACGTGGGTTTACTCGGAACAAAAGCAATTTTGAATGCTTTGAGCGAAAATGGTTATGCTGAACTGGCATACGAAGTTGCATTACAGGAAACTTATCCATCGTGGGGCTGGTGGATAAAAAATGGTGCGACAACACTTTATGAAAATTGGGATATCACATCCGACAGGGATTTATCGATGAACCATATTATGTTTGGCGAAATTGGTGCATGGTTTTACAAAGGACTTGGCGGCATTTTTCCCGACCCTGAAAATCCGGGATTTAAAAACATAATATTAAAACCCAATTTCATTTCTGCGCTCGATCATTTTGAAGCGAGCCACGATTGTCCTTCGGGCAAAATTATTTCGAAATGGGAAAAAAACAGCGACAATATTAAATATGATGTTTCAGTTCCACCAAATAGTTCCGCGTCGCTTTACTTAAAAACTGATGAAATTTTATACACAAAGGAAATTTCAAAAATGAAGGGTGCAAGAGTTGAGGAAGCAAATGAAAATTACACGAAAATATTGCTTAAACCCGGGATTTATACTTTTAATATTCATTGATTTGAACTAAATTCAGTTTTTTATTTTTACCAATGAAACTTGCCGTAATCGACCTGGGAACCAATACCTGTAATTTGCTTATTGCAGAAACAAACCAAAATGGTTTTACCATTCTGCACCAAAGCAAACAACATGTAAGGTTAGGCGATAATAAAATCAAAGACGATGAAATCAGCCCCGAAGCAACTAAAAGGGCAATTAAATCACTTCAAGTTCAGAAAGAAATAATTGAAAAATATAAGGTTGATAAAATACGTGTAATTGCTACTTCGGCAGTTCGCACAGCCAAAAACAAAATACAATTTCTTGAAGCGCTGGGCGAAAATTCAGGCTGGCTGGTAAAAATTGTTTCGGGCGAAAAGGAAGCTGAACTTATTTTCAAGGGAGTTTTACTGGCGTTTTCAGAGCTTGAGAATCCGTCTGTGATACTCGATATTGGCGGTGGAAGCAACGAACTTATAGTAGCAAATAAAAAACAAATGCTTTGGAAAGAAAGCCAACCAACCGGAATAGCGCGGGTTATAAATAAATTCAACCTAACAGATCCTATTCAGCCTGATGAAATAAATATTTTGAAGAAATACTTTTCAGAAGCTCATAAATCAGCTTTTGAAAAATGTAACGCTGAAAATGTTAAAACTTTGATAGGTTGTTCCGGTGCCTTTGATACTGTCGTTGATATGATTGATGAAATTAACCCGGGAGAAAAGAGCAGAAAAACTCAGGAAATACTGCTTTCCGACTTTCACAGGATTTATGAAAAATTGATTCAGTCATCCAGGGAAGAAAGAATGGAGATGAAAGGAATGGATTATGTGCGGGTTGATTTGATAGTGCCTGCCGTAATTTTAATCGAACAGGTGATTTCTGAAACCGGAATTTCTGAAATTATTCAAACCGATTTTGCCCTGCGCGAGGGTGTGCTTTTTGAGTTGATACATCCGGGGCAAGGACTTTTTTAAGTACATAATTAACTGTGCAGCAATGCATCCCCAATCAAAAAAAACATCATGAAGAGGTAAAGCATATTTAGTTTTAAAAATGCAGGCCGAACGGCAAATTCTTTTTGTGTAAATACTGCAATCGAAAGAGAGAACAGTAAATAAAATGTATAAAACAAAAGCAGGAACATTAGTATCTGGTTTGTAAACACAAAAAAGATAACCAAAAGTGCTGATGCAATTGTTGTTAACACCCAGGTGAATGTTATTCTTTTCAACTGATTTTCGTTAAAAATCTGGTTTAAGCTTGGCATTCCTGCCAGTTTGTATTGATCGCCAAACATCATTAAAAGCAGCCAAAAATGAGGTATCTGACCAATAAAAAAAAAGGTTGCTACCAGTAAAATAATTTCTGAAGTTAAACTTCCTCCGGCACCTGCCCAACCAATCATGGGTGGCAGAGCACCAACCATCGAGCCTGGAATTACTGCGAATGCTGAAACTTTTTTCAGTGGTGTGTAAACAATATTATAAAAGAAAAGTGTTACCCAACTTAGAATTAAGGCAACAATAGGGTTGGTTAGAAACAAAATGGCTGATCCAATTGCAACAAAACCAACTGCAACTGCAACTGCCCCGTTCCGGCTGATTTTACCTGACGGAATAGGCCGGTTTTTGGTGCGTGGCATTTTAGCATCTATTTCACTTTCCTGCCAGTGATTAAATGCGCTTGAACTGCATGACATAAAAAAAACACCAAGTGCCAGTAACCAACCCTGGGAGTTCAATTCTCCGGTAAACATTACGTAACCGGTAAGCGCCGACAAAGCAATGGGCAAAGAAATACGCACTTTGCCCAATTCAAATATAATTTTGTTTAGCTGTCTCAAATTTTGTAATTGTTATACACAGGATTTTACACTGTGCTTTTGCATTTCTCCCGATTCGGGTTATTTAACCGTTTTAAGGTATTCTATAATATTGGCAATATCATCCTCTGAAAGTTGGCCATTGTAAGAAACCATTAAGCCTTTCATAAATCCTTCCACAACATCCGCATTAGGATCGTAAATTGATCGTTTGATATATTCTTCGTCAACTTTAACTTTTCTTGTTTCTTTTCCGGTAACAACAGTTTGTTCTTCACCCCAGATTCCTTTAAAACTTGGCCCAACCAATTTTGTTCCGTCAATTGTATGGCAGGCAAAGCATCCAATATTTTGCATAATCTTTTTACCTGTAGCTCCCGGTGATTCATCGGTTGCCACGGCAGCAACCCTGGTTGTGTCGGTTATGAATGAATTAAAATCTCCCTCTTCCATTACTTTAACAGTTGAATACATATATGAATGTTGTAACCCACAGTATTCAGCACAAAAAACTTCAAAATTGCCAACTCGCTGGGGAATAAACCACATAAAATTATCCTTTTTATTAGGAACCATATCCTGTTTTACCCTGAATGCCGGAATATAAAAACTATGTAAAACGTCCATCGCTTTCAGATTTAATTTTACTGCCTGATCTTTTGGAAGGTAAAGTGTATCGGTTTGCCTTCCGTTTTCATATACATAACTGAAATTCCACATCCGGCCAACTACAGTTACTTCCATGGCATCCTTAGGTGGTTTTGTCATTGGATTCCAACCTGCCCAACCATAATAAAACATTACCATGGTAAGCAGAAAAGGTATTACTGTCCATATAATTTCCAGTTTTGTGCTTCCGTGAATCTGGGTTGCAACCGGATGTCGTTTACGGTTATATTTATAAATGAAGTAAATCATTACAACCGTTAAGGCAATAAGGAAAAAGAATGAAATACCCAAAATTACAAGAAAGGCTCTGTCAACTCCCTGTACAAAATTGGATGCTTGCGTAAGTTCCGGACTATACATATCTGTTATCTAAATAAATAATCTAAAAAAGTAATTATTATCACAACAAGAAATAGCGCAAATACAAATACAACCATTGCAACTATATATTTTTTATCATATTTCAGGTGCATAAAATAGGTCAAAACAAGGTATGATTTGATACATGCAAAAATTAATGCTCCTGCAACTGTGTAGGCACCCAACTCAATTCTTGTAATCTCGATTGACGAAAATGTAAGTGCGATTAAAGCTAAAAGGATAATAACATATACACGGTAAGGCACAACATGGTGTTTTTCTTCTGACATATTATTATAGTTATTAGGTTATTAAATAAAATAAAGGAAATAGGAAAATCCAAATAAGGTCAACCAAATGCCAGTACAAACCAGCGTTTTCAAGCAGAGCTGCACGGTTTTCATTAATTGTGCCTTTTTGAATACGAACCAAAGCAAACAGAATAAATACCAATCCGATTATTATGTGCAGTGCATGTAATCCTGTCATAACGAAATAAAGTCCAAAAAACAGTATTTCACCCTGGCTGAAATCTTTTAACAAATGTTCCGATCCGGGCCAGATCCCATGTTCAAACTTTACTCCCCACTCGAAATATTTGTTTACAAGAAATACGATTCCAATAATGATAGTAACTGTCAGTAACCCAATTGTTGCACCTTTCTTTTTTAATTGAAGTGTAGAGGTTGACATAGCAATTGTCATACTGCTTACCAAAAGTAAAATAGTATTTATAGCGCCAATTGTTCGGTTTAATTCATGCGCGGCCAAATGAAACGCTTCGGGGTTCATAAACCGATACACAGAATAAACGATGAAAAGCCCACCAAAAAGGAGCAATTCAGTAAATATAAACAGCCACATTCCTATTTTTGAAGCTTCCGCATCATAATGTGTATGCTCAGTATGTGCATTTTGTTCCATAAATTCAATTTAGGTTTATTTATAGTTATAAGGTCCGTCATCTTCAGCAATTACCGGAATTTCATCAAAGTTTTCCAGAGAAGGAGGCGATGAAACAGTCCATTCAAGAGTTTTTCCGTGCCAGGGATTCATCTCAGCTTTTGGCCCTTTTCTGGCAGAACGAATTAGATTAATCAAAATAATAATAAATCCGGTTGCCAAAACCCAGGAGCCAAAGGTACTCAGGATATTTCCACTGTGGAATTCTGCCATATAATCGTAATAACGACGGGGCATTCCCATGATTCCCAAATAAAACATTGGTGTGTATAAAGCAAGAAATCCAATGAAAAAAATCAACCAACCTGTGTTTGCCCATGTTTTATCATACATTCGGCCATATATTTTTGGAAACCAGTAGTGAATTGCAGCAAAAAAAGCAAAACCTGTTCCTCCAAAAACAATATAATGGAAATGCGCCACTACGAATGCTGTATCATGAACATGAACGTCGGTTGCAAGTGATCCGAGCACTAACCCGCTCAATCCACCAATCAGGAAAACAAAAATAAACGATGCCGCCCAGTATAAAGGAGTTTGTACATTGATTGAGCCTTTATATAAGGTTGCTATCCAGTTAAAGACTTTTATTGCACTGGGGATTGCAACGATATAAGTTAACAAAGAGAAGAAATACTGCGCTGTGCCGCTCATTCCGGCTGTAAACATGTGATGTCCCCAAACCAGATAACCAACAAATGCAATTGCCATGGTTGAAGCAATAAGGGCGACATATCCAAAAATCTGTTTTTGCGAGAACGTTGGAATAATTTCAGAGATAGCTCCCATTGCAGGTAGAATCATAATATAAACAGCCGGGTGAGAATAAATCCAGAATAAATGTTGATACAAAATCGGGTCACCGCCCAATGCCGGATCAAAAACCCCAACACCAAAAACGCGTTCAAGCGCAATTAAAACCAGGGTAATTCCTACTACCGGTGTGGCAAGTAATTGAATCCATGCTGTGCCATACAAAGTCCATACAAAAAGTGGTAGTTTTGACCAGGTTAATCCCGGGCAGCGCAAACGATGGATGGTTACAAGGAAATTCAATCCGGTTAAAATTGATGAAAAACCCAAAATGAATGCCCCAAAAACCGCCGGGAGTAAATTTGCTCCGGTTTTAAAACTGTAAGGAGCATAAAAGGTCCAACCTGTATCCGGTGTGCCATTACCAAATAGTATTGCGGTCAACACCAATACCACACCCAAAACATATAACCACCATGAAAGTAAGTTTAGTTTAGGGAATGCAACGTCTTTGGCACCAATCATAATAGGCATTAAAAAATTACCAAAAACTGCAGGCAACCCTGGTATTACAACCATAAAAATCATAATAACACCATGTACCGTAAAAGTAGCGTTATAAGTTTTCGCTTCCATAATGGTTTTTCCGGGTGCGAGCAACTCAAATTTCATTGCCAGCCCCAATAAAACACCGATCGAAAACATAGTCATTATTGAATATAAATAAAGCAAACCGATCCGTTTATGGTCGGTTGATAAAATCCATCCGAGCAAACCTTTATATTTTCCCTGATAGGTCAGGTAGTTTGCTTCGTTCGCAGCATGTACATTTTGCATATAATTCAAATTAAATTTTCCTTTTTCTTTGATTTAAAAACTAATATTAGCAAAAATAAAATTGCAAAAAACAGGATTATTGTCCCGGTAATTTTTGTAATGTTCATAACATACGTTTGTCCAACAGGATCGTATGAATAGCAAAACCGTAATACTTTGTTAAGCGTTGGCCCCGATTTTCCTTTTGATGCTTCCACAATCGCCATTTTCCATTCGAAAGGCAGAAAATACAAGCCATTCAAGTATCTTGTAATTTTGCCTTCGGAGCTAACAACTGTTAATGAGGCTGCATGTAAATAATCGTTTCCTGTGCGTTGGTATTTAAAACCGGTTGCATTTGTTGCTCTTGCAATACTTGCACTATCGCTTGTAAAAAACAGCCAGCCCTTTTTTGCTTCCTCAACTTTATTTGTCATTAAATTGAGATAATTGGATTTTTTCCGGATACCCAAGTCAATAGTTTCGTGCGGGTCAAAACTAATTGTTAATACCTGGTAATCAACCCCCGGAACCAAATCCGATTTATCCATAACTCCGGCAACAGCTTCCATTAGCGGGCTGCAAATTCCCGGACAACGGTAATAAACGAAATTAATTACACTGGGTTTATCTATAATATCGGCAAGCCAAACTTGTTGTCCTTCCTCATTAATTAACGAAATGCTGTCAGGTAAAAATTCATCAAGATGCTCGATAACGCCAATTTCAACATTATTATTATTTGACACCGGATTAACAACTTCCTGCGCAAATAAACTCAGGCTGAACACTATCAATACAAATAACAGGTTGAATTTCAATATTTTGGTTTTTATATCTATGTTTAAGTCACTCATGTTTAACAAATATACCGATAAGCCTGTAAAGTTTTCATTCTAAAAAACCACAAACATGGATTAATGTTTAAGAATTATTGGTTTTGAAGTATTTTTTTTTCGACTGACAGCAATATTTCGTGTTACAGAACAACTTCGGAATGAGAAAATACTTAGTCACTCAAAATTTTTTATAAACAATCCGATTAAATATCATCAGCCGGTTTTTTGCAGAAGAAAAATGACTTGCTAAAAACAAAGAATGCTTATTTTGAAGATCAATCTTATAATGTATTGATATATAGACATTTCAAGATATGATGATTTGTTGATTGAATATAAATTTTACGTAATGTGCTCATTATAAGAAAATAAAGACACGTTTGTCTTTTATTTTGATTTCTAAAAATCGCTTGCAGCTTTCATTAGAATAATTATATTCGTGCGAATAATGCAAGTTCCAGGAAGCTATCAATTCTTCAAAAAAACGAATCAAATGGAGAGAAATACACGAAGAAATTTTATGAAAACACTTGGTGCATCGGTGGGTGTTGCTGGTGTTATTGGAAGTTCGGCGCTATTAAATTCATGTGCCAAAATTGAAGCCAATACAGGCGATAAGATAAAACTTTTAACTTCGAGCGGAGAGCTTGTGGAAGTTGATAAGGCACAATTGAAACCGGCAGATATGCCTTCACTAACCGAAAATCAAAAACGCGGGAGGCAAGGGTTACCGGGGAAAAGCTGGGTTATGGTTATTGATCTTTCGAAATGCCGGAATGCCCGCGAATGTATGAAGGCCTGTCAAAAACACCATCAGTTGCGGCCCGAGCAGCATCATATTAACGTATTACAAATGCAGGATGCAGAACACACTGCACCGTATTACATGCCTAAACCGTGTCAACATTGCGATAATCCGCCATGTACAAAGGTTTGCCCGGTAAACGCAACTTTTAAACGCGACGACGGTATCGTTTTGATCGACAACGAAAGATGCATTGGATGCCGGTTTTGTATAGCTGCTTGTCCATATTCGGCAAGGGTATTTAACTGGTTCGAACCGCGTGATGCTGAAAAATATGCCGGTGTAACATATAATATTGAAGCTAATGTTCCGCAAAAAAGAGGCACAATATCAAAATGCCTGTTTAGTGCTGATCGATTGAGAGACGGAAAACTTCCGAGTTGTGTTTCTGCCTGCCCGAACGGTGTTTATTGGTTTGGCGACCGTAACGAAGATGCTGTTACCAATGGAACCACAAAGGAAACAACAAACTTCAGCAAACTGATTAAAGACAATGCAGCTTATACTTTAATGGAAGAACTTGGAACCAAACCAAGAGTCTATTACCTGCCACCAAAAGACAGGGCTTTCCCTTTTCAGGGTGAAATTGAACAAGAGCACAAATCATAACCGAGAAAAAAACTGAACGATGGAAAAAATTGAATCGTCCGCAGATTCGCGGAAAATGCTTGATAAAATTACTTTCGATTTAACAAGATCGATAGTAAAAAAGGATGAATTAACCAGATTCTGGTTTTTCATTTTAATCATGTTTGCCGGTGTAGGTGTTTGGGGTTGGATAGTGCAAATTAAAACCGGACTGGGTGTTACCGGGATGCGCGATTACGTTTCGTGGGGAATGTACATTGCCAATTTTGTATTTTTTGTAGCTGTTAGTTTAATAGGGTTTTTAATTAGTTCAGCGCTCCATTTGCTGAAAATAAAATGGGCAAAACCAATTTCACGCGTTGCTGAGCAGGTTGCCATAGCTTTTGTTGCACTTGCAGGAATTATTATTGTTATGGACATGGGACGCCCCGACAGGTTTTTGAATATTTTCCTCCACGGAAGATTTGCTTCACCAATTATTTGGGATGTAACAGTTATAACTACCTATTTAACTATTTCTGTTCTGCTGTTTTACATACCGCTCATTCCCGATCTTGCTTTAATGCGCGACAGGATGGGGCATGAATTACCAAAGTGGAAAATGAAGTTATACACAGTTTTGGCGCTTGGATGGAAAGGAAATGCCGAACAATACAAAACTATATATCATGCATTGCGGGTATTAATGTTGCTGATTATTCCGGTTGGTCTGTCAATTCATACGGTTACTTCCTGGTTATTTGCTGCAACTTTACGTTCGGGATGGGACACTGCTATTTTAGGGCCTTATTTTGTTGCAGGTGCTTTTGTTGCAGGCACGGCAGCAGTTATTGTTGTAATGTATGTTTATCGTTTACGTTTTGGGTTGAAAGAATATTTTGAAGATCTTCATTTCGATTACATGGGGAAACTCCTGGTTTTTGTATGTCTGGTTTATCTGTATTTCAATATAAACGAATACCTCGTACCCGGATATAAAATGAAAGCTGCTGACGGCATACACCTTAAGGAGTTATTTGAAGGAAATTTTTCGGTTATGTTTTGGATTGCACAGGGAGCCGGGTTGGTGCTTCCTATAGTACTGCTCTTGTTTAATTATTTTCGTAAACCGCTTCCAATTGCGATAATCTCTTCCGTTGTGCTTATTTCTGCATGGGTAAAAAGATATATTATTGTTATTCCAACTCTTGAGCATCCATTTTTGCCTGTGCAAAACGTTCCCGAAAATTTTCATGATTATGCCCCAACAAGTATTGAAGTAATGATTACCATATTCTCCTTTGTTTCAGCACTGATTATTATTTCGGTATTGGCGAAACTTTTTCCGGTAATAACCATTTGGGAGTATGCCGAAGATAAAGGAATCGATAAAAAATATCTTTCTGAAAAACCCATTAACTAAATCACCATGAGGAAAAAAATAAACCTATTATTAACAGCATTCCTGTGTTTGGCGATACAGGTTTCGGCTCAGGATTGGGAAGTGCCTGCTGACCAAAAAGATATTAAAAACCCGTTGGAGTATAATCTTGCAAACGTCAAAAAAGGGAAAGAACTTTTTTATCAAAATTGCAAATCATGTCATGGCGATCCGGGTAAAAATAATGTATTACCATTGGTTCCGCCTCCGGTTGACATTGCGTCAGAAAAAATGCAAAAAAATACGGAAGGGGAGATATACTACAAGATTTCAACCGGTAGAGCCGGAATGCCGCAATTTAAAGCAACAATCTCCGACGATGATAAATGGAGGATTGTGAATTTTATAATGAATTTCAATCCGGACAGGCAACCGCTTTTAGTTGATGCTCCGAAAGTAAAGGCAAAACTTCTGGCATCAGTTAACGAGCAGGAAAAGAAAGTTGAAGTGTTTGCGGAATATGAAGTAAATGGTGCTTTTGCAATTTTACCAAACGCGCCAATTTCAATAAGTGCAAAAAAATATTTTGGTAATATTAAAATTGGGGATGTGCAAACTGACGTTAACGGAAGGGCAGAGTTTAAAATTCCGGAATCTTTAATAGGTGACGAAGAAGGGTTTGTTAATATAGTTGTATCACTTGATGACAATTATATTGCCGAAGTTGTTTCGTTGAATAAAGCAAAGGTTGGCCAAAACAAGCAGGTTCAAAAACTAATACAACCCGGAATACTTTGGTCAACAAACGAAAATATACAGTTGTGGTTGCTTTTCTCTTATATCGGGGCGGTTGGGGCAGCCTGGTTTGCAATCGGATATGTTGTTTTCCAGCTTTTTAGAATTAAACGGCTCAGTAAAAATTAATCAATAGAAAAATGAATATTTTTTATCTGTTAATCGGAGTTAGTTTGTTTGCTGCATTAATATTTTTGGGTGCATTTATATGGGCAGTCAAAACCGGGCAGTTTAACGATAACAAAACTCCTTCGATCAGGATTTTATTTGACGACGATCCTGTTGCAAACGAAGAAACAGATAAGATTAAAAATCAAACGAAATAAAGCGAAACCTATGGAAAATCAAAAATTCTTTTACGACAATAAAATTGTAAGATATTTTATCCTCGCAACAGTAGTGTGGGGAATTGTCGGAGTCATTGTTGGCCTGTTGATAGCGCTGCAACTTGCATTTCCGGTATTTAACCTGGGGCTCGAATACACCACCTTTGGAAGAATGCGGCCCCTTCATACAAACGCAATCATTTTTGCATTTGTTGGGAATGCTATTTTTGCCGGCGTTTATTATTCGATGCAGAAACTTCTTAAAACCCGAATGTTTAGTGATGTTTTAAGTGCAATAAATTTTTGGGGATGGCAACTTATTATTGTATTGGCTGCTTTATCGTTTGTTTTTGGGATTTCAACCGCAAAAGAATATGCCGAACTTGAATGGCCAATTGATATTTTAATAGCAGTTGTATGGGTCGTTTTTGGATGGAACATGATTGGAACAATTGTGGTTCGACGGGTGCAGCACATTTATGCAGCTATTTGGTGGTATCTGGCCACGTTCCTTGGAGTCGCAATTCTGCATGTTGTCAACTCATTTGCATTGCCTGTTTCGCTCACAAAAAGTTATTCAATTTA
>DAOPKR010000006.1:70214-81709 GCA_035391305.1 Draconibacterium sp. | reverse complement strand
TATTTCTATTTTTGCACCATCAATAATTTATATATCATCATTTCGGATTCGATGAGAAAGAGAATAAAACTTATTAATATAAAAGATGGAGGAAAATGCGTTTGAACTTTTTTTAAGGCAAACGCATTTTTTTTAATATAAAACTGAAATATGTTGAATTTTAAACAAGCAAAACTAACATTGGAAGACGGTACGGTTTTTACCGGAAAATCGTTTGGAGGTGAAAAATCGGTAGCCGGAGAGGTAGTTTTTTACACCGCAATGACAGGCTATCCGGAGAGTTTGACCGACCCATCATACACGGGGCAAATCCTGGTTTCAACTTATCCGATGATTGGAAATTACGGTGTGCCGTTCGATAAAAAAGAAAATGGGATTCACCGGTATTATGAATCGCACAAGCTGCATATCACCGGCTTAATTGTTTCTGATTATTCTTTTGAGTTTAGCCACTGGAATGCTGAGAAAAGTTTATCGGACTGGTTAAAGGAATCCGAAATACCGGGTATTTTTGGAATCGACACACGAGCCTTAACAAAAATTTTACGTGAGAAAGGTTCGATGCTCGGAAAAATTGAATTTGAAGACGAGATAATCGACTTTTACGACCCGAATAAAGAAAATCTTGTTGCCATTGCCAGTTGCAATGAAAAAGAGATTTACGGAAATGGGGATAAACGGGTTGTACTGATTGATTGCGGAGTAAAAAACAACATTATCCGCTGTTTGCTTGATCGGGGGACAACCGTAATCCGCGTGCCCTGGGATTATGATTTTTCGGGCGAAGATTATGACGGCTTGTTTATTTCAAATGGTCCCGGCGACCCTGCAATGTGCGATGCCACTGTTAAAAACATAAAAATGGTAATCGATGCCGAAAAACCGATAATGGGGATTTGCCTCGGTAACCAGTTGCTTGCACGCGCTGCCGGAGCTGAAACCTACAAATTGAAATACGGACATCGCAGCCACAATCAACCTGTACTTTTAACAGGTACAAACAAATGCTACATCACTTCGCAAAACCACGGCTTCGCAGTTGCAACAGAAACGTTGCCCAACGATTGGGAACCGCTGTTTACCAATGTAAACGATAACACAAACGAAGGAATCAGGCACAAAAGCAAACCCTTCTTTTCAACTCAGTTCCACCCCGAAGCATCAAGCGGGCCAACTGATACAGAGTTTTTATTTGATGAGTTTATTAACAGTATCAGCCCCTCCTAACCTCCCCGAAAGGGAGGAATTCAACTCTCTCCCCAGGAGAGAGGCCGGGAGAGAGGCTTATTTATTTTATAACTATGATACAGACAGATATTAAAAAGGCGATAATATTAGGATCGGGAGCTCTGAAAATTGGTGAAGCCGGGGAGTTTGACTATTCCGGTTCGCAGGCATTAAAAGCTTTAAAAGAAGAGGGAGTTGAAACCATTCTCATCAATCCGAATATTGCAACTATTCAAACTTCGGTTGATATTGCCGATAAAATATATTTCCTGCCAATTACTCCGTATTTTGTTGAAGAAGTAATTAAAAAGGAAAAACCACAGGGAATCTTACTTGCTTTTGGAGGTCAGACTGCACTAAATTGTGGTGTTGCTTTATTCGAATCAGGAGTACTCGAAAAATATAATCTGAAAGTTGTCGGTACCCCGGTACAGTCAATTATTGAAACTGAAGATCGTGATTTCTTCTCAAAAATGCTAGCTGAAATCGACGTTAAAACGCCAAAAAGTATTGCAGCCAAAACCATGGACGAAGCTTTTAAAGCTGCCGAAATTGTTGGGTTCCCAATTATTATCAGGGCTGCTTACACGCTTGGCGGATTGGGTTCGGGCTTTTGCGAAAACCAGGAAGAGTTGAAAGTTCTGGCGCAAAAAGCATTTTCATATTCACCACAAATCCTTGTTGAAGAATCGATAAAAGGCTGGAAAGAAGTTGAATATGAAGTTGTGCGCGACAAATACGACAATTGCATCACGGTTTGTAACATGGAAAACTTCGATCCGCTTGGAATTCATACCGGCGAAAGTATTGTTGTTGCGCCATCACAAACCTTATCCAATTCAGAATATCATAAACTAAGGGCAATTTCGATAAAAATTATACGTCGTGTTGGTGTTGTTGGCGAATGTAACGTACAGTTTGCCCTCGACCCACATTCTGAAGATTACAGGGTTATTGAAGTAAATGCCCGTTTGTCGCGTTCATCGGCGCTGGCGTCAAAAGCAACCGGTTATCCGCTGGCATTTGTTGCGGCAAAACTAGGTTTGGGTTACGGTTTGCACGAATTAAAAAACTCGGTTACAAAAGTTACAACTGCAGCTTTTGAACCCGCACTTGATTACTGTGTTGTGAAAATTCCGCGCTGGGATTTGAGCAAATTTGTTGGCGTTTCGAAAAACCTGGGAAGTTCAATGAAAAGTGTTGGCGAAATTATGGCAATCGGCCGTAGTTTCGAGGAAGCAATTCAGAAAGGAATCAGAATGGTTGGACTGGGAATGCACGGTTTTGTAGCCAATAAAGAAGAAATAAGTATTGAAGCTATTGATGAAGAACTTAGCAATCCGACAGACCGCAGGATTTTTGCAATTACCGAGGCTTTCAACAATAATTATTCGATTGATGAAATTCATGAGAAGACAAAAATTGACCGTTGGTTTTTACAAAAGCTGAAAAATATTATCAATATTAAAGATGAGCTCGAAAAAGTTGACACACTCGAAACATTGCCCGAACATCTTTTAAGAATTTCAAAACAGGCGGGATTTTCTGATTTCCAAATTGCGAGGCTAGTACTGAAAAGCAAAAACAAAAATATTCATGCTGATTTAATAAAAGTCAGAAACCACAGAAAATCACGCGGAATCACACCATTTATTAAACAGATTGACACACTTGCCGGCGAATATCCGGCACAAACCAATTATCTGTACGCCACATATAATGGAAATGAACACGATATCGAATTTAACAACGACGATAAATCAGTAATTGTTTTAGGTTCTGGAGCTTACCGGATTGGAAGTTCGGTGGAATTCGACTGGTGTAGTGTAAATGCCGTAAACACAATTAAAAAGGAAAATTACCGCTCGATAATGATAAATTACAACCCCGAAACCGTGAGTACCGACTACGATACCTGCGACAGGTTGTATTTCGATGAACTTACCTTTGAGCGTGTTATGGATATCATCGATCTTGAAAACCCACACGGAGTTGTGGTTTCTATGGGTGGACAAATTCCGAATAACCTGGCCATGAAACTGCACGGGCAAAATGCGCCAATTCTGGGAACTTCGCCACTAAAAATTGACAATGCCGAAGACCGCGAAAAATTCTCATCGCTTTTAGACCGTCTGAAAGTTGATCAGCCACGCTGGGCACGCCTTTCAACTATCGAAGAAATTCACAAATTTGTTGAAATTGTTGGGTATCCACTTTTAATCCGTCCTTCTTACGTTTTATCGGGAGCAGCTATGAACGTTGTTTCAAACCCCGATCAGTTGGAACATTTCCTTGAAATGGCTGCAAACGTTTCGAAAGAACATCCCGTGGTTGTGAGCGAATTTATTGAGGAAGCCAAAGAGATAGAAATTGATGCAGTGGCCAACAAAGGCGAAATGATTGCTTATGCAATTTCTGAGCACGTTGAATTTGCAGGGGTTCATTCGGGAGATGCAACAATTGTTTTCCCTCCTCAAAAATTATATATCGAAACTATTCGCAGAATCAAAAAAATTGCACGTGAAATTGCAAAGGGACTTGAAATTACCGGTCCGTTCAATATGCAGTTTTTAGCGAAAGACAATGATATTAAAGTAATTGAATGTAACCTGCGCGCTTCACGCAGTTTCCCGTTTGTTTCGAAAGTGATGAAACTAAACCTGATTGAGATTGCGACAAAAGTAATGCTTGGGATTGACGTTCCGAAACCTGACAAATCGCTTTTCGAACTGGATTATGTGGGAGTAAAAGCGCCACAGTTTTCGTTTGCCCGGTTGCTGAATGCCGACCCTGTTCTGGGAGTTGACATGGCTTCAACCGGCGAAGTAGGATGTATTGGTGAAAATTATTACGAGGCCATTTTAAAAGCAATGCTTTCAGTAGGATACAGGATTCCGGTAAAAAATGTACTGATTTCATCAGGACCTTCACGCGGAAAGGTTGAACTGCTGAAAAGCGCTAAAATGCTGCGGGATCGTGGAATCAATATTTTTGCATCCGAAGGAACCAGTAGGTTTTTCAGTGATAATGGGGTTGAAAACACACACGTTTACTGGCCCGATGAAGCAGATCAATCGCCTAATACAATCGATTTAATTAAAGAAAAGAAAATTGATCTTGTAATAAATATTCCAAAAAACTATACAAACCGCGAACTTCAGAACGGATATAAAATCCGCAGGAGTTCAATCGACTACAACATTCCGCTGATTACAAATTCGCGTGTCGCAAGTGCATTTATTTACGCCATTTGCAAATACGAAATTGAAGATATTTCGATTAAAAGCTGGGATGAATACAATTAAAAGGAAGTTTGATAATTTATATTTTTATACACTTTATTAACGCATCTTTTTAAACCTTTAAATCGGGGAAATTCAATGCAGGAGCCGGAATATATTATTCGTATTGAAGATATCTCAAAAAGTTTTGGAGACAAACCTGTTTTAAGTAATATCAACTTAACAGTTCGCAAAGGCGAATTTGTTACAATCCTCGGTCCATCGGGTTGCGGAAAATCAACTTTACTTCGCCTGATTGCAGGTTTTTTAAAAGTTAATGAAGGTCAAATTTCAATTGCCGGAAAAGTGATGACAGACACGCCACCTCATTTGCGGCCTGTAAATACTGTTTTCCAGAAATATGCGCTTTTTCCTCACCTCAATGTTTTCAACAATATTGCTTTTGGGTTAAACCTGAAAAAAATGCCTTCTGCCGAAATCAAAAAAAAGGTAAACAAAGTGCTGAAAATGGTTGGAATGACCGACTATGAAGAGCGCGATGTGGATTCACTTTCAGGAGGACAGCAGCAAAGAGTTGCCATTGCACGCGCAATTGTTAATGAACCGGAGGTTTTGCTTTTGGATGAACCACTTGCCGCACTCGACCTAAAAATGCGGAAAGACATGCAAATGGAAATTAAAGCGATGCATAAAAAGCTGGGAATTACCTTTGTGTATGTCACGCACGACCAGGAAGAAGCGCTGACTTTAAGCGATACAATTGTTGTAATGAGTGAAGGAAAAATTCAGCAAATTGGCGAACCAAAGGAAATTTATGATGAACCTGCAAATGCATTTGTTGCCGATTTTATTGGGGAAAGCAACATAATGAATGGGATGATGATTAAAGACAGCCTTGTTGAGTTTGCAGGCCACCAGTTTGAATGCGTTGATAAAGGATTTGGACAAAATGTGCCCGTTGATGTTGTTATCCGTCCTGAAGACATTTATATTTTCGACCCCTCAGAAGCCGCTCAATTTACAGGAACAGTAACTTCGAGCATTTTTAAAGGTGTGCACAACGAAATGATGGTGCTGACACCCGAAGGTTATGAATTCATGATTCAGGATTACCATGCTTTTGAAGCAGGCAAAAAAGTTGGGCTGCGCATAAAACCCTTTGATATTCATGTGATGAGGAAAGAGCGCTCCACCAATATTTTCGATGCTGAAATTGTTGACAAATCGCATATCCGTTTTCTTGGAAATAGTTTTGAATGTGAAAATGCCAGTCAATTTGCACCCGGCGAAAAAGTTAAGGTTGCAGTTGATTTCAAAGATGTGGTTTTGCAGGATAACGAAGAAGATGGCATGTTGAGCGGTGAAGTAACTTTTATTCTGTACAAAGGAAATCATTATCACCTCACGGTTTCGACTGACGAAGGCGAGAATATTTTTGTTGACACAAATGATGTCTGGGATGGTGGTGACAGGGTTGGAATAACTATTCAGCCAAACGATATCTGGGTTTCGAAACCATAACGCGCTTGTAAAGTGAAAAAAAATCTCTGGTCGTTTGCAGGTAAAAGAAGGAATTGGTCGATTCCCTATATTTTATTTCTTGGTTTTTTTGTGCTTGTGCCACTGATTTTGATTGTTTATTATGCATTTACTAATAATTCAGGAGGATTCACCACCGAAAATTTTCGTAAGTTCTGGATGCAGCCTGAAGCAATGCACACCTTTATATATTCTGTTGGAGTTGCACTAATTACAACAATCATATGTTTACTTGTTGGCTATCCGGCAGCTTTCATTTTAAGCCGAATGGATTCGCATAAATCACGAATAATAGTGTTGCTGTTTATCCTCCCCATGTGGGTAAACTTCCTGATCCGCACACTTGCAACAGTTGCATTGTTTGATTTCCTTGGGCTACCGCTTGGCGAAGGATCACTTTATTTTGGAATGGTTTATAATTTCCTGCCATTTATGATTTACCCCATTTACAATATCCTCCAAAAAACCGATCGGAATTTAATAGAAGCTGCTCAGGATTTAGGTGCAAACCCACGGCAGGTATTTTTCAAAACGATTCTTCCCCTGTCCTATCCCGGTATTTCAAGCGGTATTATGATGGTTTTTATGCCCGTAATTTCAACATTTGCAATTGCTGAATTATTGACCATCAACAATATAAAACTCTTCGGCACAACACTTCAGGAAAATATTTATAACGGAATGTGGAATTATGGGGCAGCTTTATCAGTAATTATGTTGTTGCTGATCGGACTGACTTCGCTGTTAAACAGCCAGGGAAGCGCAAAAGCAGCCGAGGAAGGAGGTTTGATATGAGCAGGCGCATCCTTTCAAATTCTTATATCGGGCTGCTATTAATTATGCTTTATGCACCTATTATAGTTATTGTTGTTTTTTCTTTTACCGAAGCGAAAGTTCTAGGTAACTGGACAGGTTTTTCGTTCAAACTTTACGCATCCCTTTTTCAGGGAGGTGTACACCACTCTTTAACCAGCGCCCTTTGGAACACATTAATTATTGGATTAGTCGCCGCACTTGTTTCAATGTTACTGGGAACGGTTGCAGCCATCGGAATTTACAATCTCAAAACCAGGGCGAGGAATGCAGTACAACTTGTTAACAGCATCCCAATTCTTAATCCCGACATTATAACAGCAATTTCACTTTTCCTGCTTTTTGTAAGTTTGCAAATTTCACAAGGTTACACAACAGTAATTTTAGCGCATATTACATTTTGCACGCCATATGTAGTTTTAAGCGTTTATCCGCGTTTGCGGCGAATGAATGAAAATCTTTATGAAGCAGCACTGGATTTGGGCGCAACGCCGTTTTATGCCCTTCGGAAAGTGATGCTCCCCGAGTTGAGGCCCGGAATGATCAGCGGATTTATCCTTGCATTTACACTTTCAATCGACGATTTTGTGGTTACACTTTTTACCATCGGAAACGAAGGATTGGAAACGCTTTCTACTTATATTTATGCCGATGCACGAAAGGGTGGATTAACACCTGAATTGCGTCCGCTTTCAGCAATAATATTTATCACCGTACTTGTCCTGCTGTTGGTAATCAATCAGCGGGCAGCCAAAAAAAGATTGTAAAATGAAACACATTTATGTACAAAAAATTAAGCAGACAATTTTAATGCTAATTGTGCTGATCCCGGTAAACCTGATTTCCGGTGTTTGTAAAGCTGCTGATAATGATCGGCAAAAAGTACTGAAAATATATAACTGGGCCGATTATATCGATGAAGATTTACTTACGGAGTTCCCTGTCTGGTACAAAGAACAGACAGGTGAAGAAATCAGCATTGTTTATCAGGTTTTTGATATGACTGAGGTGATGTACACAAAAATTGCCATGGGACATGAAGATTTCGATCTGGCTTGCCCCACACAGGCGATAATGCAACGCATGATTCACCAAAACCTATTATTGCCAATTGGCAGAGATTTCGGAACCACACCGAATTACCTTAACAATATTTCTCCTTTTATTCAGGACCGTCTTGATGATTTTAGTGCGAACGGGATGAATGCGGCAGATTACGCAGTGCCTTACATGTGGGGAACTTCGGGGATTCTGTACAACACAAAACATATTTCTGCGGAAGAAGCAAATTCCTGGGGTTGCATGTGGAATCCAAAGAACAAAGGAAAAATGTTAATGAAAGACAGTTACTGGGACGCTTACAACATGGCCGCAGTTTATGGTTATCGCGATGAAATTGCTGCCGGAAAACGAACAGTGTACAGTGTTACAAATGACCACACTCCAGCAGATTTTGCCATGGTTGAAGAACAACTTAAAGCGCTGAAACCCAATCTTGCCGGTTGGGAAGCCGATTTTGGAAAAGAAATGATGACAAAAGGAGAGATTTGGTTTTGTTATGCCTGGGGTGGCGATGCAGTTTGGGCAATTGAAGAAGCTGCCGAAGTTGGTGTTTCGCTTGAATATGTTGTTCCTCAGGAAGGTAGTAATATCTGGTTCGATGGTTGGGTTATTCCGAAATATGCAAAAAACACAAAAGCAGCCAGCTATTTTCTAAATTTCATTTGCCAGCCTGAAATCGCCCTTCGTAACATGGATGTAAGCGGCTATTCCAGTGCTGTTGCAACATCTGAGATAAAAGATGCCCTCGTTGACAGTACACTTGAAGAAACCGTAAACGCAAGTTATTTTTTCGGCCCGGGAAACGATAGTTTGAAAATTAATTCAATTCAATATCCTGACAGTTCGGTTGTTGCCCGCTGTGCAATCATAAACGATTTTTTAGATAAAAACGACGAAATGCTTGAATTGTGGAGCCGCTCTAAAGGTGATAATCTTTTTGGCGGAATGACAATTATGATAATCGTTGTATTTGTTCTTCTGGCTGTTTTTATTATTCTTCGTTTCGCTAAAAAACAAAAAGGAAAAAGAAAAAGACAGGCAAAGAACAGAAAGAGGTAGAAAGACCGGTGATTTTTTATTTATTGAACACAAAACACCCACTATTCAAATCCTTATAATTTAAATACTTCGCCGGCTTCATATCGGGAAGTAAGTTTTATTTCAAATCTTGAAGTCAATTCAATCATTGAATTCAGGGCAATTTCAGGAGTGTTGTTCTCTTTCGAAAGATGACTGAGAAAAACACATTTCAGATTTTCGCCTGCATGGTTTTGAAGCAAATTAAAAGCCTGATCGTTTGATAAATGACCAAGATCGGAATCAACCCGCTTCTTAAGAAAATAAGGATAGCTGCCATTCCACAGCATTTTTACATCGTAGTTGGTTTCCAGGAATAAACCGTCACACAGTTTTAGGTGTGCCGTTACATTATCGCAAGGTTCTCCAATATCAGTAAAAACCCCAACATTTATATTGTTATGCTGAATCCGAAATGAACAAGGTTCTGAAGCATCATGATTTTTAAGAAAGGTGTGAATTGTAAACCCACTCACTTCAACTTCTTCGCCCGGAACGAAATATTTTGGATAATCAGGTCGCAGGTTTTTGTAGGAACCGTTGTAGGTTTTGGCAGTCAAATAAACAGGCAGATTCATCCTTTTACTTACCCCACGCGCGCCCCGCATGTGGTCGCTGTGTTCGTGCGAAATAAAAAGCGCCTTAACTTTCGCGGGATTCAATCCACGATCTTTCATCCGCATTACAATTTGCTTTGCAGAAATTCCGGCATCAATCAAAACAGCATCTTTTTCATTCCCAATGTAATAGCAGTTACCGTTACTCCCCGATGCAATTGCACAAATCTCAAGCATGCCTTTTTTCGTTTTTTATTATGACCGTAAAAATAACCAACTTCACTAAATTCTATGATTCATTTAAATACTGAAATAAATATTTCAATATAAAAACCATAGTACAGAAAATTGATTACAACTTTAGGTTAACCTTATTTTGGGAACAGCAAAATCAGGTTGGCCCTGATTCCCCATTTCGGGTTCATCGGGTTATTACCATAATAAAACTTCGGACCTCCACCCAACTGAACCATTTGATTGCCAAATGATGTTACTTTCGAATAATAAACACCTGCAAAACCGCCAAAAATATCAAAGTTCCAGCTTTGTGTATTTTCAGATGCCACTGTAACCGATGAACCAGTTTTGGTAGCATAAGTCACAAACGGCTGAAAGAAAGTTGCATTTATATCGCCGGTGCCAGTTCCGGCATACGACCACATGTGGTTTACCAGAGCTCCATAAGTCCACTGACCTTTAATCTTCAGCAATAATGCGTTTGGGCCAATTGTCCATTTCTTCATTCCCAAAGCATCGTTAGTTGCAGTTGGGATTAATAAAATTGGGCCAACTCCCCAAACCAATCCATTTTGAACTTCTTTGGGAGAGAAATACAAACTCTGCGCAACATCACCCAATCCGGTTTCGGAATTACCACGTGCAGTTACGTCACTTTGCGAAATTACGGGAACTATAGTACGACTAATCATATTCCAGTTTTCACCTAATGAAACGGGAATAACCGGCTGAATGTTAAGATTGTATTTAAATCCATCAAAAGGGCCAACTCCAAATTCGAAGTTATTTTGTAAAGGAACACTTATTAGGGCAGCAACAGGATTAGCCAATTGTTTTGCCAGTTCTTCGGCTGACGCAGAAGTTTTTTCCTGTGCATTTGAAAAAGCACTTACAACAAGTAACCCAAAAAATAGTACTTTATATCGTAATTTTCTCATCTTATTCAGTTTAAACAATATGTTGTTGAGTTTAATAAAAACAACTTAGTGTTTATATTGTTGAAAAACACCTTAATTTAAAATGATGACCTTTAAAAAATTACCATTTACCGGAAATAATATTTTGTACTATTTTACAAGCCCGGAAATTGCCCGGAAAGCCGGATCGGCAGATGAACGGGTAAGTTCAAAAAGTATTGATTCGTACGAAACCATCAGAATCCCTTCTAACCGAAATCGTTCTTTTGCCAGTTCAAGATTTTCTTTTGTTCTTGATGAAACACAATCAATAACAACAATTGGGTTTAATCCGGCCTCTTTTAAATCAACTGCTGTTTGCAGAACGCAAACATGCGATTCGATTCCGCAGACGATAATATTTCCGGCATCAAGTCTTTTCAATTCTTCTGTAACTTTTGGCTCATCAAAGCAACTGAAATGTCGTTTTTCCAAATAATTAAATTCGGGGATTGCCGAACTTATTTCAGGAATTGTTTCCCCCAATCCTTTCGTATATTGCTGAGTAACAATCAATGGCACTTTCAACACATTTAATCCCTGTAATAATATAAGTGTATTTTTTAAAAGCTGTTCTTTTTCGAACATTGCCGGAAAAAGTTTTTCCTGCATGTCGATTATTAAACCAACCGTATTTTCTTTGGTTATTCGCATGACATTAATATTTGTTTTATTAGTAGAAATAAGGTATAAGTTGATTTTTACCTGCTATTTTTTATCCGCGCCTGTTCCCGCGATTTATCGCCCAGATAACCACCGTGGTGGCGTTTGGCATAATCCTCCGC
>DAOPKR010000006.1:34507-70114 GCA_035391305.1 Draconibacterium sp. | reverse complement strand
CCTGAATTTGAAATCAGCAATAAAATATCGTTTTCCTGAACCACTCCCAAATCACCATGCTGAGAATCGCTTGGATGAAGAAATACAGCCGGAGTGCCCGTTGAACTGAAAGTGGTTGCAATGTTTGCAGCAATTTGACCCGCTTTTCCCATTCCGCTCGCAACCAACTTCCCCGTTTTTAAGTGAACGCGCGAAAATATCAGTTCAATTGCCTTTACAAAACCATCATCAACCGGAATATTTAAAATGGCTTGCGATTCATGTTCAATAACTTTTCGTATTGTTTCCTTCATTTTTTAAATTTTTGAGTTGCAAAATTAACCTAAAATGCAGCGCCTTAATAAATTTCCCGACCTTTTTTTGATTTCCGTGCAACAACGATTAACAAACCCATTGGAAATTGAGAAATATCATAAAAAAAGTAACATATTGATAGTTCTATATTTTTAAATATTCTCTATTTTTAGCAATTGTTTTTTTACTTCTCACTCTAATTATAAATAATGAAAATTCACGAATATCAAGCCCGAAAACTATTTAGTAAATACGGGATACCAGTACCTGAAGGCGAAGTTTGCCGCTCGGTTGATGAGGTTAAGAAAAAAATTTCTGACGAAGATAAACTTCGTGTAGTTAAAGCACAGGTTCACGTTGGAGGCCGCGGAAAAGCCGGGGGCGTTAAGTTAGCTAAAACCAAGGCTGAAGCCATTGAAAAAGCGGAAGAAATACTTGGCATGAATATAAAAGGCCTAACCGTTGAAAAGGTACTGATAGCTGAAGCTGTTGACATTGAAAAAGAGTTTTATGTTGGGTTGATTAACGATCGAAATACCAAGTCAGTAGTTTTAATGGCCAGTGCCGAAGGTGGTGTGGAAATTGAAGAAGTGGCAAGAGTTTCGCCCGAAAAAATCATAAAAATGCCAATTGACCCAACAATGGGTTTGATGGATTGGCAAGCCCGGAAAATTGCGCTTCAGCTTTTTAGCGAACCAAGTCAGGTGCGCCAGGCTGCTGCGATTCTTGTAAAATTATATCAATTATATGTTGATACAGATTGCTCTTTGGCTGAAATAAACCCGCTCGTTTTAACACCTGACAAAAAAGTAATGGCACTGGACGGCAAAATGAATTTCGATGATAATGCACTTTTCCGCCAGCATAAAATACTCGACATGCGCGAAGTGAACGAAGACGAAGCCAAGGAAATTGAAGCAACTGCAAAAGGCCTTTCATATATTAAACTTGATGGAAATATTGGCTGCATGGTTAACGGGGCAGGCCTTGCAATGGCAACCATGGATATGATTAAATTATATGGCGGCGACCCGGCAAACTTCCTTGATATAGGTGGTTCATCAAATCCTCAGAAAGTTGTTGATGCAATGAATATTCTTTTAAGCGATAAAAATGTTGAGGCTGTTATGATCAATATTTTTGGTGGGATTACCCGTTGTGATGACGTTGCCCGTGGTTTGGTAACTGCACTTGATGAAATAAAAACTGAAATTCCAATTGTAATCCGATTGTCAGGAACAAATGCAAAAGAAGGTTTGGAAATTATAAAAGACTACGGATTGCCAACAGTTTCAACAATGAGTGAGGCTGCTAAAAAAGCAATTGAACTGAGCAAAAGGTAAGCTCAAAGGTTCAAATAAAAAAGTTGAAGTTTAAGGTTCAGAATAAAAATTGAGTAATGAGTATATTAATAAATAAAGACACAAAAGTAATTGTTCAGGGAATAACCGGCCGGGATGGGGCATTTCATTCAAATAAAATGAAAGCTTATGGAACTAACATTGTTGGTGGTATTTCTCCGGGAAAAGGCGGATCAGAAGTTGACGGGATTCCTGTTTTTAACACAGTTGAAGAAGCTGTTAATGCTACCGGGGCAAATGCATCGGTTATTTTCGTACCGGCGCCGTTTGCAGGCGATGCAATTTTAGAAGCAAGTTATGCCGGAGTTGAACTTGTAATTTGTATTACTGAAGGAGTTCCGGTAAAAGATATGATAAAGGTTACTCCTATTTTAAAACAAAACGGAACAAAACTGATAGGCGCCAATTGCCCCGGGTTAATTACTGTTGATGAATGTTTGATAGGAATATTGCCCGGAATGATTTTCAAAAAAGGAAATATTGGGTTGATATCACGTTCAGGCACACTTACCTACGAAGTTGTAAATATGCTTTCAGAAAGTGGTTTGGGCCAAACTACTTGTGTTGGCATTGGAGGTGATTCAGTTTCAGGTTTATATTTCAGAGATTTGCTTGAAATGTATGAAAACGATCCTGAAACAAAAGCTGTTGTTGTGATTGGCGAGATTGGCGGAGATGCAGAAGAACAAGCCGCTCAATATATCAAAGACTGCATAAAAAAACCTGTTGTTGCCTTTATTGCAGGCCAATCAGCTCCTCCCGGAAAAAGAATGGGCCATGCCGGAGCAATTATTTCCAGTGGCTCGGGCACGGCAGAGGAAAAGATAAAAGCATTTGCAGCTGCAGGAGTTCCTGTTGCAAAAGAACCGGGCGACATTCCGGGATTGTTAAAACAAAAATTGGGGATAAAATAAGCATCCTTAACCAAATCGAGGATATGAGCAGGTTGAAAATCCTTTAAAATTCTTGAAAAGAAACGGGCGGTCTCAAATGAAACCGCCCGTTTTTTTATTTCAGTTTTTTACTTTTCTGATATTCTACTAACCATTTAACGCCTCAGCACCGCTGACAATTTCAAGGATTTCGCCTGTAATGGCTGCTTGCCGGGCTTTATTGTACTGCAAGGTCAGGTAATCAAGCAAAACGGTTGCATTATCGGTTGCACTGTGCATAGCCGTTAAGCGGGCACCATGTTCTGCAGCATGGGAATCGAGCAATGCTTTATAAAGTTGAATCTTTAAAATACTTGGGATCAATTCCTTTATAATATACTCTTTTGACGGTTCGAAAATATAATTTGTATTCACTTTTGTTGAATCGTCTTTTTCTATTTCAACGGGCAGAAATTGCTCGGTGGTTTGAATCTGAACAGCTGCATTCTTAAATTGATTGTAAACAATTTCAATTCGATCGTAAGTCCCACCTTCAAACAAATTCATTAATTCTTCTGCAATCGCCGAAATATTTTCAAATGAAAGTGCGTTGAAAATATCGTTTTTATTGTCCACCACTTTCATCCAGTGAAATTTCAACTGACGCATTCCCTGTTTTCCCAAACACAAAAAACCTACATTACCCTTTTTAAATTGATTACCATATTTTTCGTTTACAAGCTTTGCCGCAACCTTTGAAATATTGGAGTTAAAACCTCCGCATAATCCGCGGTTCGATGAAATAAGGACAATCAATACTTTTTCAGGATCACGCTGTTGTGTATAAACCGAATCATCTGAACTTTCCAAACCAGCGCTTAAAGAAGCGAGGATTCCATGTAACTTGTTCGCATATGGCCGTATCTGATATATGGCATCCTGAGCCTTTTTTAGCTTTGCCGCCGATACTATTTTCATTGCACTAGTAACTTGCCTTGTGGTTTTTACCGATGCAATCCGAATTCGTATTTCTTTTAAACCTGCCATAATTAATTTTGAATGCGTGAATGATTGAATGTGTGAATTTCAGCACATCAAATCAATTCTTCTTTACTTCTGTTTTTTGTATTTTTCTGCAATTTCTGCAGCTACTTTTCTGATAACTTCTTCGCCTTCTTCGGTTAAGTTTCCGGCACTTAATTCATCAAGTGTTGAACGGTGCTGCAATTGCATTGCCTCATGAAAATCAGCTTCAAATTCTTTTACATTTTCTACAGGAACAGGGCGAAGCAGCTCTTTAACACCGCAGTAAATAATTGCAATTTGTTGTTCAATATGCAACGGAGAGTATTGTCCCTGTTTCAATATCTCAACATTTTTGCGTCCTTTATCGAGTATGCGCATGGTTGCAGCATCAAGGTCGGAACCAAATTTTGCAAACGCTTCCAGTTCACGAAATTGAGCCTGGTCAATCTTTAACGTACCAGCAATTTTTTTCATCGCTTTTACCTGTGCACTTCCACCAACACGTGATACTGAAATACCAACATTAATTGCAGGACGAATACCCGAGTTAAATAAGTGTGGCTCAAGGAAAATCTGTCCATCAGTAATAGAAATCACATTGGTTGGAATATACGCAGAAACGTCTCCGGCCTGCGTTTCTATAATAGGAAGCGCTGTTAACGAACCTCCTCCTTTTACCATATCTTTCAGACAATCAGGCAGGTCATTCATTTTCGAAGCAACTTCATCGCTTTCAATGATTTTGGCAGCACGTTCCAGTAAACGCGAATGCAGATAAAAAACATCGCCAGGATATGCCTCGCGACCCGGTGGACGGCGCAATAACAATGAAACTTCGCGGTACGAAACAGCCTGTTTCGACAAATCATCATAAATAATCAAAGCATGTCTGCCAGTATCTCTGAAATATTCTCCAATTGAAGCTCCGGCATAAGGCGCATAATATTGCAAAGCTGCCGGATCAGATGCAGGTGCCGATACGATAACAGTATATTGCATCGCACCATGTTTTTCGAGAGTAGCTGCAATATTTGCTACTGTAGAACCCTTTTGACCGATTGCAACATAAATACAATATACTGGATCGCCTTTTTCGTAGTTCTCACGCTGATTGATAATTGTATCAATTGCAATAGCAGTTTTTCCCGTTTGCCGGTCACCAATAATCAACTCACGCTGGCCGCGACCGATCGGTATCATCGCATCAATTGCTTTTATCCCGGTTTGAAGCGGTTTTTTTACTGGCTGTCTGAATATTACACCAGGCGCTTTTCTTTCCAGCGGCATTTCGAGTAATTTGCCCTGGATCGATCCTTTTCCATCAATAGGTTCACCAAGTGTATTGATAACACGGCCCAGCAGTTGTTCGCCAACCATAATCGAAGCAATCCTTTGCATTCGCTTTACACTGTCACCTTCCTTTACTTTTGATGAAAGGCCGAGAAGAACTGCACCAACATTGTCTTCTTCAAGGTTTAATACAATTCCTTTAACACCGCTGTCGAATTCAATCATCTCATTGGCTTCCACGTTGGAAAGACCATAAATTCGGGCAATCCCATCGCCCACCTGCAAAACAGTGCCAACTTCTTCAAGTTCGGCTTCCGTTTTAAAGCTCTCTAACTGCTGCTTTAAAATTTGAGATATTTCTGCTGGTTTTATATTTGTCATCTTATCTTATTTATTCGCTTCTTATTTTTATTTTCTAAGTTCTGTTTCCAACAATTCCTGTTTTATTTTCCTGAGTTGCGTTGTAACGCTGGCATCATATTGATTATCATCGATACGGAGAATCATTCCTCCAATAATACCGGGATCAACCTTGTTGTTAAGCTCTACTTTAGCTTTCAACTCTTCTTCCAAAAGTGTTTTTATTTTATCGATGGTTTTTGTGTTGATTTCTGTTGCAGTTACCAATAAAGCCGATTTTATATTTTGATCTTTTCTGATCAGTTCTAAAAAATTGCGGCAAATTCCGGGAATGTACTCGTCCCTGTTGTTTTGGATAATCAACAAAAGAAAGTTTAATGTCAGTGGATTGATTTCAGAATTAAATATTCTGATAATCAGTTCTTTCTTTTTAGAAGAAGGAATCACCGGGCTTTCCAGAAGTTGAATAAAATCATCGGAATGTATGCAAACATTTGATACCTTTTCGATATCAGCTTTAAATGTTTCCAAACTATTTTTTTCTTTTGCCAAAGAAAAAAAAGCTTTTGCATAACGAACTCTTATTGCGCTTATATCCATCGGATTTTTAATTCAGTTTGATATCATCGACTAAACCATCCACCATTTTTTCCTGTTCGGTTTTGCTCGTCAGTTCTTTTTTCAGCACTTTTTCAGCAATCATAACCGACAATTCAGCAACTTGCTTTTTGAGGTCGTTAATAGCTGCATCTTTTTCCGATTGTATTTGGCGCTGAGCAAGTTCAATACTTCTGGCAGCTTCCTGCATCGCTTTTTCTTTGGCTTCGGCAATAATTTTATCTTTCATTTCTTTTGCCTCTTTCAGAATGACATTTTTTTCCTGACGAGCTTCGGCAATAATCTTTTCGTTATCAGCTTTTAACCCGGCAACTTCCATTTTTGCTTCCTCTGCCGAATTTAAAGCGTTTGCTATCGACTCTTCCCTTTCTTTCAAAGCATTCAAAATTGGTTTCCATGCAAATTTCCTGAGAACGAATAATACGATTCCGAAAATAATAAGCATCCAAAATATTGTTCCGGGATTCGGAGTAACTAAACTCATAATTCTATTTTTTAAAGTTAATGGCAACAACACCTCCGGCAATCCCAAAGGTGGTTGCCAAATTTTTTACTTAATGAAAATAACGAGCGCACAGATAATTACTGCGAAGAAGGCAACACCTTCGATCAAAGCAGCAGCAACAATCATGTTCGAGCGAATTTCACCAACAGACTCGGGTTGACGGGCAATAGCTTCCATAGCGCTTGCACCGATATTACCGATTCCAATACCTGCACCAATTGCAGCCAGTCCGGCTCCAACGGCAGCCCCAAGTTTCCCGAGAGCAGCTCCCGCAGTTGCCTGAAGTAATACAGTTAAAATTGCTGATAGCATAGCATTTAATTTTAATAATTAATATTAATGATGGTCTGCTGTCGCCATTCCGAAATAGAGCGCCGACAACAGTGTAAAAACATAAGCTTGTATAAATGAAACCAATACGTCGAGTAATAAAATAAAAACTGAAAATGCAATTGACAACGGACTAATGCCAAACCCGGCTGCCGCGCCCATTAAACTTCCAAAAATGAAAATCAAACTCACAAATACAGTTACAATCATGTGGCCGGCCATCATATTTGCAAATAGTCGGACCATTAAAACGAAAGGTTTTGTAATAACACCTGTTAGTTCAACAATTGGCATTAAAGGAATTGGAAATTTTAACCACCACGGTACATCGGGGTTATAAATTTCTTTCCAGTAATGTTTGTTTCCGTTAATTGTTGTGATAAAAAATGTGAAAAGCGCCAAAACCATGGTAACCGCAATATTACCGGTTACGTTGGCACCAAAAGGAGGAAAAGGTATCAACCCGATAAAATTTTCGAGCAGTATAAAAAAGAAAAGAGTTAAAAGAAAAGGCATGTACTTTTCGTACTTTTTGTCGCCAATTGTTGGCCTGGCAACCTGATCGCGTATAAAAATGATAACCGGCTCAAGCAGATTTTGCATCCCGGTTGGAGCTTTATCCTTATTTTTAGTGGCTTTTGCCGCCATAGAAATAAATATCCAAAACAACAGGACAACTGTTATTAAAATTTCGGCCACTACTTTTGTTATTGAAAAATCGATTGGCTTACCTATTTCAGTTCCATGTGAATCGATCTCAACAATTTTACCTTCAAACTCATTGCTGTGCGAAATTCTGAACCCTTTGTAATCTTCGTGCCCATGATGAAACTTTGACGACATAAATGCGTGGAAGCTTTTCCCCTCATGTAATTCAGGATTGCTACTGTACAACAAAATTGGAAGCGGAATACTGATATGTTTATCACCAAAAGATACAACATGCCAGTCATAAGCGTCAGAAACATGTTCGATTATAAATTTACCTGCGTCAAATTCCTGACTTTTGGTTGTATCGGAAGCTGCATCGTCATGCTTTTCATTAGCCGAAACTTCTGCTATTGTAAGTATGTTCAGTATTAATATTAAAAAGATCCCTGCGGAAAACTTAAGCATAGTTTAATGGTGTTTTTCAAATGCCCACAAATTTAAAAGATTTTTTTAACGACCGACAAAAAAAGATAGTTTTATGCTTAATCATATCAACCGAAGAAAGCATTGTATTTCTGAGATTTCTATCCATCTTTTTTCCCGATTGCAGTAATTTTCAATAATGAGAAAACTTCAAAAACTGTAAAAACAGCATATAACGACATATAGCAAACAGCAAATATTTTGGCATTTTCTTTATCGAGGGCAATATAAAGTACAGCCAGGGCAGAATATAATATCAGTTTTACAAAAGTAATCAGCATGATACTTCGGGTAAATTTACCCATATCTTTTTCTGCCAGGCGAATTTGATATGCAAATAATAAAACAGAAGTAACTACATAGAATAAAACGATAAAAGGATAAACGGGCAAATAATATTGCGGGGCAATTTTTGAAAAGACCAACCAGCTTAAAATTGTAATTATCAATACAACAATAAGTAAATTCTGAATATATTTTTTCATTTCGATTTTTACTTTTTTAATTCTGTTTCCCGTCTTTCGGTTTTTTCAGCAAGCTTCTGGTGCCATAAATTATTGCAAGAATAACAGATAAAACCATTAAACCCAATGTAAACGCCATAAAATTGTTACTCATCCACTGGTCGATTTTGTATCCGCCAAAAGTTCCGATGCCAATAATAGCCATCATTTCGAACCCAAGGCTGGAATACCTGATAAAATTGTCGTATTTATTTTTGTATTGGTTTTTCTGGTCCATTTAGTGGATTTGTGCCATTCATCATACAGCTTCCCGAAAATACTGCCCCGGGTTCAATCGAAAGTTTACCGGCAATAATATCGCCCACAATTTGCGAGGTTGATTTCATATTTATCAAATCAGTTGCGGTAACTTTTCCTTTTACGTAACCTGATATCTCAATATTATTGCAAATTATTTGCCCTTCAATCTTTCCTTTTGGTCCAATTACCAATTTACTTTTAGCAGAAATATTTCCCAAAAGTTCGCCGTCAATCCTAATATCACCGTTCGCAATTACGTCGCCTTTTATTTTTGTGCCCTCGCTGATGATATTTATAGACTGGTTTGGGCTCTCGTAATTTGCAGTAGTTTTTGCCATTTTATCTTCTGTTATATTGTTTTTGAATAACATTTTATCTTCGGATTTTCAGGGGTTTGAAATTACACTTTTTTGTTGTTCTGTCAAAAGAATAATTAAATACCAGTGAGGTAATACAATCATTTATTCAGACCGATTCGATTAATACGACCAATAAAAATATTTGCCAATTTATTTGCAGGAGACGGAAATGCCAAAGGTTTCCTTTCTGAATAAATTATTCTGAATCGTAAGCCCATTTCAGATAAACACTTCCCCATGTAAAACCTGCACCAAAAGCAACAAGAATTATATTATCGCCCTTTTTGAGCTGTTTTTCATAGTCGTATAAACACAATGGGATTGTTGCTGAAGTAGTATTCCCGAATTTCTGAATATTGATCATAACCTTCTCTTTACCAACACCCATGCGACGGGCAATGGCATCGATAATACGCAGATTTGCCTGGTGAGGTACAACCCATGCAACATCTTCAGGGTGCAAATCGTATTTTTTCATTATTTCCTCGGCAACATTTGCCATACTTGAAACTGCCGCTTTAAAAACCACCTGACCTTCCTGAAAAACAAAATGTTCCTGCCTGTCAACGGTTTCATGTGAAGCCGGCAATAAAGAACCGCCAGCTTTCATGTGGAGGTGGTGACGGCCAATACCATCAACCCGATTGATATAATCAACAACACCTACATCTTCGATTGTTGGTTCAAGCAAAACCGCAGTTCCGGCATCTCCAAAAAGCGGGCAAGTTGTGCGGTCTTTATAATTTGTTATTGCCGACATTTTTTCGGCAGCCACCACTATAACTTTTTTGTAGCGACCTGATTCGATGAACTGGACGGCTGTTGACAACGCAAAAACAAATCCCGAACACGCAGCATTTAAATCGAAACTCCATGCATGATGAATGCCGACTTTATTGGCAATAATATTTGCGGTTGCTGGAAATGGCATATCAGGTGTTATTGTTGCACAAATGAGCATGTCGATTTCATCGGGACTGGTGTTTGTTTTTTTGAGCAGTTCGAGAACTGCATTCACCCCCAAATCACTTGTCGCTTTTCCGGGTTCTTTGTAAATACGCCGTTCTTTAATTCCTATGCGTTGCATGATCCACTCATCGGTGGTATCAACCATCGTACTAATTTCTTCATTAGTCAGCCGGTATTCCGGCAAAAATGCCCCAACTCCTGTAATTGCCGCCCTTAATGTTGCCATTGATATTTATAATTTCTGAACAATATTTTTCTTTAAAAATCAATTTTTAAAAACTGGCGTGAAGATAAAAGTAATACAAAAGAAAATCAAGGAATTGATTACAGGAGGTATGAAGAGGTTAATAAATACTTAAGTTAGTACTGAACAATTCATTCCTATGTTCGAAAAATCTGTATTGTGAATACGATATTATTTAAACTTTTTATTCCGATTTGTTTGTTTAGGAAATCACCCAAGTGAAAAAAGTGTTTACAGGTTTTTAATGTAAATGATCAAAAACTTTCTTAAAAACCAAGAGATTGTATTGAGTTACAAAATTGAAACTGCTTATTATAAATGCAAGTATTTATTTAATCTGTTCGTTGACCCACCATCTTTTCAATGGTAGGCGCATTTGTGCGAGAGACCGTAAATCTGTTTCGGTAACGGGAGATTGGACAACGGGATGAAGCGAGCAATTCCCTGATGATGGAGAACAATTCCCGAACGGCGGCGAGCTAATCGCGGACCGTTAATTGTACGCCAGTTTCCGAAAACAATTCACCCCAAACCACACTTTCGCAGCCGGACAGCAAAAGGACATTTGTACCCAATCTCAGTTTTTTAACAGATATCGATTTCAAAATACTCTCCTGCTTATTCTGTTTAATACCCACCCAAATAAACCAATATCGTAAATAAAAACTTCCGTTAAAATTCACAGACTTCAAACGAAGTTAAAAACGAATCCGATTATTGCTATCGAGGAAAAGCGGGAAGTCAAAAATATCATTTGGAAAAAAAACTTTGCCAGAATCTGAATCAATATCGATACTGGCAACATTAATTAAAGCATGTCGCACAAATGTTGCGCAACTATATTCAAGTGAATCTTGTTTGCCTGCAAAGAAGTTATAAGGTTTTCCAATTTTCGAATTGCAAAACGCTATTAAATTTGTCTTTTCAACCGCAGTTAAATGAGTTTTAAGTATAAACCGGCGCCCAATGTAGTTTTTACCAAAGTTTTCGTTTGCCGGATTTATTCCTACTATGTTACTTTTTTGTTTTTTTGAGTGATCATAGTACCTGGCTTCAACTACTTTAATTGCTGAATATGAATCATCATCGGGTAAAAACCCGCCTTGTGAAATTACTATTGCCATGTGACCCGGCATTCCGCTCCATTTGTATAAACTGCTGTTTGCCAACAAATATGAATAAGATCTAAAGATTATATCGCCGGTTTCAACTTTTATTGGTTCAGTGACTCTGTTATTACTTTTTTGAGCAACAAATCGATCGATCTGAACCAAAAAAAACAAAATAAGGACCACAAAAACTGAAATATATATTGTCCGTTTTGTCATAAGCCATTGTTGTATTCGTAGGTCTTTCGTGACAAATGATTAAACCAGATGTAAACGGAAATCAACAAAACAGGAAATAGCAGATAAAATTTTATTAATGCTGAATTGGCCGGGAAAAACGAACTTATTAAAATGTTGTGTTCATGCGATATTTCATGAATGTTTAATATCTCAGAAATAAAATAATTTAAAGGAAAAAGAAGCAGGTAAAATACTGAAGCAACAAGTAATATTGAAAATAAATCATTGTTTAACCTGCTTTTAAGTTTCCGGAACAACTGAATAATGACATAACCTGAAAACCACCAAAAAATAAAGGCAAAAATGTTTAACGGAAATGTACTGCCGGGTTGAATGTTTAGCTGATAGGAATAAAAACCCGTCCAGAAAAAGGATATAATAGCTGCTGAAACTAAAATCACAAAGAGTTGTTTAGCTTTCAAACTTATTTTGTCTTTTTCGAGGATGAAAAACACCAGATATCCACCAGCCATTCCAAGAATAATATCAACAAATACATCAGGAATTTTTTCCGGCATAAATAATTTCAGGATTCCAATAAAAACTGAGGCTTCGAGTACCTCAAACCCGGCGACAATATAAAACAACCATTTCCATCGCTGTTTACATTTTAGTGCAGAAAGACAAGCAAACAAAAATGCACCAGTCCAAAAATGCACCACCGACCACAAATCGAGGTAAATCAGTTTATATTCAACCAAAACATGATGCAACCAGAATGTGTTTTCGCGTATGCTGATTATTATTTCCTTCATCGAGGTAATATCTACATTATAACAACTACTTGCTTTCTCACTTTGCAAACTTAGTATGATTTGTCAATCTCAAAAACAAATAAATTAACACAAACATTAATGGAATTGAATAAGCATACAAAACAACCAGATATAACACCGGCATGCCATGAATAAAAAAGTAGGTAGCTATAAATAAAATAACAGATAATACTATTGTATTTACCAGTGCTTTTACTTTGAGTGAACTAATAAATTCTGATTGTTTTTTGTTTGAAGAAAAAAGTAAAATCAAAAAACCAGCGAGATAGCTAAAAACAGCTATCTCGTCTCCCTGATTATTATTTATAAAAGAAAATGTTGTGGTTTCCAGATATTTGGAATAAACTGTAAAAACATTAAACTGAAGCCATTCGGGTTTTATGCTCAAAAAAATAAAATAATAGGTGGCAACCAGCCCAAGAATCATTAATGCAGCCCCAAGAAACCTGCACCATGATGGCAGCAAGCTAAATATTTTAATTTCAGACACAGTGAATATTCAGGAAAAATTAAAATGCACCCCAGTACACAATATTTCCATCTTCCAATGTAATTTGTACACCAACCAGCCCAAACTTATGGTTTGCAAAATAAACTGCTTTCGTAAATCCCGGATAGGGTAGGTTTTGTTCAACTTCAATAACTTTAATCATCATTCCACCCCAGAAATAATCGTCGTCAGTTGATACTGACTTTACCTCGCGGGTAATTTTTTTACCACCAAGAGTTGTATAACTCCATTTGTCGCCAACTTTTGCATCGTATTTTACCAACACACTTTGCTCACCGTTTGCATTAACATATGCTACTCCTTCGGTACTATTAATAAAATTGCCACTAATTTTCACGTTTCCGTTGGAGCCAACATAAATCGACGGTAATTGCGAAATAAACGGATTTGCAATTTTTCCCTCCAACTCCACTTCAATGATATCTCCGGTTTTGTTAATAACAGTTGCTTCGAAACCATTACCAACCGCCACTCCATTGGCTGCGCCATTTAGCGTGTAAGTGTAACCTATTTCATTTGTTTCCAAATCAGTACTTCCTCCAATTCCATCATCGTCGTCATTGTCAATGCACGATACAAAGCATAAAGATGCAATTACTCCAAATACCAAAAATTTAATCTTCATAGTTGTCTAATTTTAAGGTTAATAAATTATTTTCAGTTTGTTTTTTCAGTTATAATTCCTGCAACCAATCGCAGGATTTCAGAATAATTCAGATTTTGAACCTGATTGTTGTTTTTTACCAAACACATTTTAAGTTTAAAATCATTCATATGTTTTTCCATTATCTCTTCTACCATGTCTTCCGGGAGTAATATATTTCGAAAGAATATTGGCGTTCTTCTGTAAAACACGATTCCGAAAGATTGAAATGCATCGTTTATTAATTCGGTGCAATATATTTTTGAACTGTCGTTCATGGAAAAACTTAAATCATATTTTTTACCGGTTTCAGCCAGCGAACTTTGTAATATATATTGTAACTGCGTTTGCCCGATTTTGGGTTCGAAAAATATTATTGAACGAAGAGTAGATTCCGATTCCAGTGCCGCCATATCCAGTATATCTCTAACTGCACATCCCTTTTTTAATGAACTGTCTATTATCAAATGTTCTTCTCCTGTTTGATACATATTCTCAACCAGTTGGTATATTACTGATGCTGAACCAAACTTACTTTGCAACTGTTTTTTTGTGCCCAAATAAAATCCTGCATGTGTCCAGTTTCCCGGTATTAAATTTGATACTATTTTGCCGTGTGAGATAAAAAATAAAGTGCCTGATTGAATATTGTTTAAGTAAGGGGCCAGCTCATTATAAGTTAAAGTACTGCCCTTTTTGCCATAAAAATTTGAAAGTGTTAATCTTTGTCCAGCCTTTTCTATTTCTTCTAAAACATTAATTGTATTCTCCATCAAATTAACACGCACTCTATCTGCAAATTGCAATTTTCCAGGAAAAAGAAATGAAAAATATATTGCAAAAAAACCTATGGCAAAAAACGAAATTACGATTTTCAGTATTTTCTTTTTCCTATTAGTCTGCAATTTCATAACACTTACTATGTTTAATAAATATTGCATGAGTCACACAATTTTTTCAATGTATAATGAATTACAAATGGCACAAATATTTAAACAGCTAATAATCCACACATTACAGATCCAAATACGTCCTTAAAACTTTAAGACGAATATAATACATAATAATAAGAAAACAAGTTTATCCTTGTATTATATAAAACATATGCACAGATTAGCAATGCATCTATAATTTGCCGAATTCATTAAAAAGTATTCAGAAAGAGAAAATTACAACTTGTTAAGAAGTAACTCCCGTGTTTATTTCGAAAAAATGAAACCTGATTTTGCTCTGGTATTACAACCATTAATAAATTCACATGAATTTACGTTGATTTACCTTCTTTAAAAGAATATTAAAGTAGATTATACAGCAAATTAATAATCCATTACTATTACTAATTAACGTAACGACTGTAAAATTTTGTTAGTAAAAAAATGGAATTAAGCTCATGAATACAGGAGTTAATTTTGCTGGTTAAAGTTGAAATTATTCTGTTTTACAATCCGGAATTTTAGTCTTCAGATTCCATCAGATAAAACATCGTTGTATGTTCTGCTGTTTTCGGTAGTTATTGTAAATAAAAAACTGCTGTTAAAATTACAGCCGGTTTTACAAATAAAAAAACCAGGTGGTTAACCTGGTTTATACTGCAATTTCTTTAATTATTACCTGCTTCCCGCGGTAATAACCACACTCTGGACAAACGGTATGATATTTAACCGTAGTACCACAATTTGAACAAGTTGCAAGAGTTGGTGCCACTGCTTTATAATGCGTGCGCCTTTTATCTCTTCTCGTTTTCGATATTCTATGCTTTGGATGTGCCATAATGTATATAGTTTTTAATTAATATTTCCAAAATTTCTTAGTGTATCCCATCGCGGATCTGTTGTTGTTTTATCCCCACTTTCAGGATGCATGTAATTTTTAAGTTTATCAAGCATTTCCTCGTTGCAATCTCTTTTTCCATCCTTCTTTTTGGGATGTACGTGTCGCAACGGAATACTTAATGAAACGTATTCATAAATATATTGAGCCAGGTTAATATGGTATTCGTCGGGATTTATCCAAATTATATTTTCTCCGTCGTCGAACTCTTTTTCAGCAAATTTTACAAACAATTCTGCTTCGTTAGATATTGATTGCTGATAATTTTCCAAACAGCGATCGCAGGTAAGTTCGAGCCATCCGGTGATATTGAAATTCATTTTCATAAATGAACTTCGCTTTTCAAAAACCACATTAACGGTAACTTCCCCATTGTCAACCAAACTCTCTTCAAAATGTGCAAAGAACTTATTATCAACCTCAAATTCGAATTCGTGCAGCCCTTCCTTCAGCCCCTTAAATTCAATGTCATATTTATTTTTCCAGCTCACGTTTCCAAAAAAGAGATGCAAAAGTATAAATTTTTTATCAACACCCGAATATTTCAATAAAATATTTAAAATTGAATCAATTATGGAAATATAAAAGATTGAATAACAGATTTATTATCAATTTCTGAAATCAGATTACTTTCCGAGAATAATTCGAAATGTAGTGCCTTTACCAATTTCAGACCATTTGATAAAAATTTTACCGTTGTGGTAATTCTCAATAATTCGTTTTGCAAGAGAAAGACCAAGTCCCCATCCACGCTTTTTTGTAGAATAACCAGGTTGAAAAATAGTTTTAAATTGAGATTTTGGGACACCTTTCCCGGTGTCTGTAACGTCAATTACTATTTGATTTTCCTTTTTATGCACATTAATTGAAATTATTCCGTTATTTTCCATGGCATCAATCGCATTTTTGCACAGATTTTCTATAACCCACGAAAATAGTGCTGCATTTAAAGGTGTTTCGATAATATCCTGTTCTGAGAAGGAAGTTTTAAAAACTACTTTGTTTGATGATCTCGTTTTAAGATAATTTATTGTAGAACTCAAAGTGTTAATCAAATTCGTAGGAAACAACTCGGGTTTGGAGCCTATTTTCGAAAACCGTTCGGTAATTCTTTCCAGTCTTTCAGTGTCTTTTTCGAACTCCTTAATAAGTGTTTCATCAATATTTTGGAGTTTAAGAATTTCAATCCAGGCCATTAAAGATGAAATAGGTGTACCCAACTGATGCGCGGTTTCTTTAGACATACCCACCCAAACCTGGTTTTGCTCGGCTCGCTGTGTGGCATTAAAAGCAAAGTAGGCAACCAAAATAAAAACAATAATTACAAATAGCTGAATTAATGGGTATAAACGCAGGTTTCGTAAAATACTGGATTCGCGGTAATACAGAAGTTGATAATCACCTCCGGGTATGTCTATTCTGATTGGTTCATTCTGAGCTTTCATTTTCGAAAGTTCTTTTTTCAGAACCTCATCTTTTCTGTTTTCCTTATAATTTATATTGGCATTGGTTATTATTGCATTATTTGAATCAACCACAATAATCGGGATTGTAGTATTTTGGGCACTGACCATTGAAATAAAACTCAGATACTTATTCTCCAGTTCTTCATTTTCCTTTATGATTATTTCGGGGATAACAGTACCGGATTCAGTAATCGCTTCTCCCTTTTCGTTACGAAATACAATTCTAATATCGTTTTGACGCTGGGTAGCTTCGGCCCAAAGTTCAACTTTATTCCTTTCTTCAACCTCCATTTTTTTTGTGAGCCAGTTTGTGTATAATAACGAAGCTACACCAATAATAATGGCAGTAACAAGGAGCAGGATTTTCCCACGTTTTCGTTTCTGGTAAATGTCCAATTCAATAGTTTTTATTGTTCAATAGTTGAAAACGAAGGAAAGGTAATAATATTATTTTTAGTTGAATTATACGAAATTGAACTGGTTAACAAAAATGCAGCTTAAAGATGATTGCTGTATAATTCTGAATGCTGATTTATTGCATTTCCTGTACCGAGTAAATCAAGAACAGAATTTGTAATTCCCTTTACATCGATACCACATTCTTTATACAAATCTTCAGGAGAACCATGCTCAATAAATTTATCGGGAATACCAAGTAATTTAACAGTAGCTGAGAAATTATTTTCTGCCATAAATTCAAGTACTGCACTTCCAAATCCGCCCTGAATTGCGCCATCTTCGATTGTAACAATAAATTTAAAGTTATTAAAGATTTCGGTAAGCATTTCTGCATCAATTGGTTTTACAAACCGAAGATCATAATGAGCTGCAGAAACACCCTTATTTTCGAGACTTTTAACAGCACGTTTGGCAAAAATACCGGCTTTGCCAATTGTTACCAAAGCAACATCATTTCCATCGGCAAGTTTTCTTCCTTTGCCAATTTCGATTTTCTCGAAAGCATTTTTCCAGTTTGGCTTAATTCCGCAACCTCTTGGATATCTTATTGAAAATGGCAGCCTGTTTTCAGGTAGCTGTGCGGTGTACATCAGGTTTCGCAATTCTATTTCATCCATTGGCGCCGAAACAATCATATTTGGGATTGAACGCATATATGCAATATCAAAAACACCGTGGTGAGTTGGTCCATCTTCGCCAACCAATCCCCCCCGATCAAGACAAAAAATGACAGGTAATTTCTGAATGGCGACATCGTGAATAATTTGGTCGTAGGCGCGTTGCATAAAAGTAGAATATATATTACAAAACGGCACCATTCCCTGTGTAGCCAAACCAGCAGAAAATGTAACTGCATGTTGTTCTGCTATACCTACATCGAAAGCACGGCCCGGCATTTTTTCAAACAACTTGTTCATTGAACAACCAGTAGGCATTGCGGGTGTAATACCAACTATTTTATCATTTAATTCAGCCAGTTCAACAAGAGTTTCTCCAAAAACATTTTGAAATTTTGGTGCTTTGTCAATGGGGCAATCACAAGTAAAAATTTCCCCGGTTTCCTTATCAAAAACACCCGGGGCATGATATTTTGTTTGATTTTGTTCAGCAAGTTTAAATCCTTTACCTTTTTGGGTAATAACGTGGAGCAATTTTGGTCCCTTAATGTTTTTCAGATCGTTCAAAACTTCAGTCAGATAAATTACATCATGTCCATCAATAGGACCAAAGTACCTGAAATCGAGTGCCTCAAAAAGATTATTCTCCTTTAACAGAAGGTTTTTCAGGGCATGTTGGTTCTTTTGAAGTATTTTCCTTGCCTTTTTCCCAAAACCATCCAATTTGCCCAATCCTTCCCACACGTCCTTTTTAAACCTGTTATAGGTTCCAGATTTCGAGATATTTAGCAAATATTTGTTCATTCCCCCAACATTAGGGTCGATGGCCATATTGTTGTCATTAAGAATAACAAGTAAATCAGAATTTGACTGGCCTGCGTTGTTTAGTGCTTCGAAAGCCATTCCTCCTGTCATTGCCCCGTCTCCGATAACTGCTATTACTTTTCTATCTTTCTCATTTTTTAAACGTGAAGCAACTGCCATCCCGAGCCCCGCTGAAATAGAAGTGGAAGCGTGTCCAACGCCAAAAGCATCATATTCGCTTTCCTTCATTTTCGGAAAACCACTTATTCCCTTATATTTTCGATTTGAATTAAAAATGTCCCGGCGACCAGTCAGAATTTTATGCCCGTATGCCTGATGACCAACATCCCAAATGAGTTGATCATATGGAGTATTATACACATAGTGCAAAGCAACTGTAAGTTCAACCACCCCCAGGCTAGCACCGAAATGACCCGGATTTACTGATAGTTCATCGATAATAAAGCTTCTTAAATCATTGCAAACTTCAGGCAATTCATCGATGTTCAGTTTCTTTAAATCGTCCGGACTATTAATTTTTTCTAATAAGCTTCCCTTTTTATCAATCATTTTCTGAAAAAATATTTTCAAAGATATAATAAATCTCCCACTGTGTCTTTTTTAACCGAACCTGAAATGTTTTCATCAATCAAACCTGATCTTAATTAGAAATATAATGGTTGATTAAGAGTAAACCATCAAGGGTCAGCATTGGTTCAATAATTTTAACTGTTTTCGTCAACGGGGCAATTATCTGGCTCAATCCACCAGTCGCAACCACTGTAAGCTTTTCGTTAAGTTCCTGTTGGGTTCGGCTGATAATCGAATCAACAAGCCCGCTAAAACCAAAAATCACACCGGATTGTATTGCATGTAATGTGTTTTCTCCCAAAACCGAAGGCGGTGCTGTTAAATGAATCTGTGGCAACTGAGCCGTTTTACCTGCCAATGCACTTACGGCAGTATTTAAACCGGGAGCAATTGCAACCCCCTTTATTTCAGCGTCTTTTCCAATAGTTGTAAAAGTTAATGCAGTACCGAAATCAATAACCGTTGTTAATTTTCCAAACTTCTCAAAAGCGGCAACCGCGTTTGAAACAAGGTCAGATCCAATTTGATAAGGATTTAAAACCTTTACGGGAAGTTTATGGTAAATCTCCGGCCCAACATTAGCAATTCTTCCATCGGGTAAAAGCTTTGAAAGCATTTCAGTAAATGGATAAACCAACGATGGTACAACACTGCTTATGATAATTTCATGAATATCTGCCAGACTTATATTTCCTTCGTTAAACAGTGAACCAAAAATTACCCTGTACTCATCTGCCATTTTCAACGGATCTGTTTGAATCCGCCAATTGTTTAACCACCGACCTTTCTGATTTATACCAAACACAATATTTGTGTTCCCAATATCTATTGCTAACAACATTTTTCCCTATTTCAATTTACCAAAACAAACTTAACTGATTATATAATCAATCTTACCCGATTTCATATTTTTTTTAGAAATCTTAATACCAGGCCAACATGAAACTCACTGCTGGCCTATTGTTTAACAAAAAAACAATATCATTTTTTCCATTAAAAATAATCAGTGTTACACAATATTACCTGATACTTTTTGTTAATTACTTATCAATAATTTGCACTGTTTTGAATTTGTTTTCTGAAAAAAAAATGCGTTATTTTATCACAATGATTTGCTAAAATAAAATTAGACCTAATGCAAAAGACTAAGAATCCTTTAATTTTTATAATCGAAGAAAGCACTATATATAAAGATTTGATTGTAGGGCATTTACGCTCAAATAAGTTCACAAATGTCAAAGAATTTAAAAGTGGCGATGATTGTTTAACTCAGTTAAACCTAAACCCCGATATTATCATTCTTGATTATTCGATCGAAGGAATAAGTGGGCTGGAATTAATGAAAAAAATAAAAGCAGCACACCCATCAATTGACTTTATTTTTCTTAGCGGACAAAATGATGTTGAAATTGCGGTTTCTATTTTGAAATTGGGTGCCTCTGATTATGTTGTTAAAAACGACAAGGCTCCTGCAAGATTGGTTAGGGCAATTGAACAGGCTATTTCAAATACCAATAAACAAAAAATAAATAAAGGATTTACTTTAGGTGTACTTGGATTTTTTGTTTTGCTACTTCTGCTGATATCCGGAATTATTTTTATCACGCTGTTCTTTAATCTTTAAATCTTATCAAGCGCTTTTTTAAGTTTTGCTACCAACTTTTTACCCCGCGAATTTATCCCTGCTGTTAAATGATTTTCCATTTCATCTTCAATTATTAAAAGTATTTCAGGAATTAATTCTGGTTCTTTGACGGCTATATTCTGCAAAATTTGCATTGCATGAACTCTTACTGCAGCAGGTTCTTTTCCCGATTTCAAAGTTTCAATGCAAAAATTGAACAGAAAACCCTGTTGTTCTTCTGTTAAGTCATTTAAACTGATCAACTTCAAAAAATGGCGTTTTTTACCCGGGCTTTTTTCAATTTGAACCTGATTAATCATTGCACTCAAAAATGGATGCAACAGTTCAGGATGTTTGTCGTTAATTTTATCGACTAAATAAGCAGCTCTCCAACTTTTAGGATGCGTGTCATAAAAAGCAAATTCAATTAAAAGTTTATAATAATCAGGATTTCTGACGATCTCATTTACAAGATATTGTAAATTTTCCCATGAATCGATCAGTTCTTTTAATTCAGCTTTTGTCATTGTACCGGTTTTCAGCAAAAATAAATATTTCGATATTCTCCAGTATTAATTTTTCTATTTTTGAGTAATGATTAAAGTAACATGCGCCATCATAATCAACAACTCCGGAATATTAACAGCGCAACGGAAATCCACGTCGAATCATCCACTGAAATGGGAGTTTCCGGGTGGTAAACTAAATACAAACGAAACACCTGAAGATTGTATATTTCGCGAAATCAGGGAAGAACTTGATATCGAAATTGAAATAAAAAAACCGATGATTTCTGTGGTTCACTTTTTCGGAACTCAACAAATTGAGTTAATCCCTTTTTTATGCACTGTAAAATCGGGTGAAATTAAGCTGATTGAACATCGCAATTTTTTGTGGGTCGGTTTTGATGATTTACACCAGTTTGATTTTATTGGTGCTGATAGAAAATTAATTCAACACCCCGAAAACAAATCAATTTTAAAAAAATACTTTAGGGAAAATATGCACAAAACCCGATAACAATGCAGCCCAACTAACGATTGACATAATCATAAAAGGAACTGTTTGCCAGCGTTTTGAATAATATTTGTTTGCCAGAAATGCTCCAACCGGTATTGTCAGTATAAATGGAGTTGCAATTATAATTCCCCAAAAACCGTAGGTAGTTTTCACTTTTGCGATAAATCTGCTTTTTCTCGAGAATATTTTTGCCGGTTTTTTTGATGCCATTCTTTCGCAAAACAAATTAAACCTAACTTTAATAAATCCGGGAACAACCTTGCACAATTTCGGCTTTAAGAAATCGATAAATACAATCACTCTTTTACTGAGATAGTAAAAAAACAAAAAGCCGCCAATACCGCCAATCAGCACTGAAATCAAAGCCTGGTCAAAATCGAGACCAATGATCAGCGCGTAAGGCAGAGTTAAAAAATACTTAACCGAAGCGAGTAAAATAACATGAAGAATTTTAAATATCATATTCGACTTCTAACAACTCAAATAGAACGCCGCGAATTTAAAATTGTTTCTGCGATTTGAAAAAATTGTTTCAGTTTTAGAATTCTTAACTAACCACATTTATTAAAATTCCTTCTTTAAAAGATTTCAGATTTTCGACAGCAATTTTCATTAATCGCGAACGCGCTTCAAAAGTTGCCCATGCAATGTGAGGTGTTATATAACAGTTCTTTGATTTCTGAAGTGGATTTTCGGGTTTTGCAGGTTCAACCGATAAAACATCCAACCCGGCACCGGCAATTGTTCCACTGTTCAAAGCATCTGCCAAATCCTGTTCGTTAATAAGCGGCCCGCGGCCAGTATTTACAAGAAAAACCGTTGGTTTCATTTTTGATATTGCAGCTTTATTAATAAATCCGGTATTTTCAGGCGTCAACGGACAATTGATGCTTATAAAATCACTTTCTGCAAACAACGTGTCCAAATCAACCTGATTGACTTCCAACCCAGTTTCCTTTTTACTTCGGTTATTAAAAATAATTTTCATGCCAAATGCCAAACCGATTTTTGCCACTGCCTGACCAATTTGCCCAAAACCAATAATTCCGAGTGTTTTCCCGGCAAGCTCAATTTGCGGGGTTTTCCAGTAGGCAAAATCAACACTTTCAGCCCATTCACCTCTAATCACCGAATCTGCATGAAACGATACATTCTGGGCAAAATTAAGAATATGCGAAAATACCATTTGCGCAACAGATGCTGTGCTGTACGCCGGAATATTGGTAACAACAACACACGAATCTTTTGCTGCAACCGTATCCACTATATTATAACCAGTAGCTAAAACTCCAATATATTTTAAGTTGGGTAATTTTGAGATAATTTCCTTATTCAGAATTACCTTGTTGGTTATGAGCACATCCGCTCCTTTCGACCGTTCAAATGTTTGTGATGCATAAGTCCGGTCGTAAATTGTACAATCTCCCAGTTTTTTTAGCCCGTTCCAGCTCAAATCTCCAGGGTTCAAAACATATCCGTCAAGAACAACAATTTTCATGTTCAAATTTTTAATGATTTTCAAAGAAACAAAAATATTCAAAACGTATTGTTGCCAGATTCCAGTTAAGCTGTTAGTTTTACATTTCAAACCAATTAAACTGAAATGAAGCTGATAAATTCTTTTTTGATTCTGATCCTGTTTTCCATCGTTACTTTTGGTCAAACTGAACCATTAAAACTTTGGTATGACAAACCAGCCGAAAAATGGACAGAAGCACTCCCGGTAGGTAACGGACGACAAGGTGCAATGATTTTTGGAAATCCGCTAAACGAACATTTTCAGTTGAATGAAAACACACTGTACTCCGGCGAACCATCCTCTACTTATAAAAATGTAAATATTCAGAACGATTTACCGATGGTGATAAAAATGCTGGAAGAGGAAAAATATGTTGAAGCTGACAAATATGTAACCGAAAACTGGTTGGGCCGCTTGCACCAAAACTACCAGCCTTTTGGCGATTTGTATTTAAATTTCGAAGGAAATGAAACAGAAATCAGCAATTTTCAGCGTGATCTTGACATTTCAAATTCCATTGCAAAAGTAACCTACAATTTAAATAGGGTAAACTTTACACGCGAGGTTTTTGCAAGTTTTCCAGATCAAATTATTGCAATCAGAATTTCATCAGATAAAAAATCAGCCATTTCATTTGGGTTGAATTTCAATTCTGTCCATCCGAACTGCATTTCCGAAACACCTTCGAATCATCTGCTGGTTTTCAAAGGACAGGCTCCCGGATTTGTTTCGCGAAGAACACTTGAACATATTGAAAGCAAAAACGATCAGCACAAATATCCTGAAATTTACAACGCCGACGGAACCCGAAAACCAAATGCCAAACAGGTTTTGTATGGCGATGAAATTGATGGAAAAGGAATGTTTTTCGAAGCTCAACTCGAAGTCAGGAATTTGGGAGGAAAGGCTGCAAAAACTGACAACGGTTTGCAAATTTCAGGTGCAGATGAAGTTGTACTTCTGCTTTCAATGGCAACCAGTTACAATGGTTTTGATAAAAGTCCAAGCCGCGAAGGAAAAAATCCTGCTGAAATCAATTCAAATATTCTTGAAAAAGTTAAAAACAAAAGCTGGAACGAGATTGTAAGAAGGCATCAAACCGATTATAAAAATCTATTTAACAGGGTAAGCTTTGAGCTGAAAAGTGATGATTACTCTGGTATTTCAACAGTTGAAAGATTAAAAAACTATGCTGATAACAGAGATTTCAATTTAAATACTTTGCTTTTTCAATATGGAAGGTATTTAATGATTTCGGGTTCGCGTACCGGAGGGCAGCCGATGAATTTGCAGGGAATCTGGAATGCCGAAATAATTCCCCCCTGGAACAGCGGTTACACAATCAATATGAATACCGAAATGAATTACTGGCCTGCAGAGGTTGCAAATCTTTCAGAATGTCATGAACCACTTTTCCGGTTAATAAAGGAATGTGTTGTAAACGGGCAGGAAACTGCCAAAAATATGTATGGCAACCGGGGTTGGGTTGTACACCACAATGTTGATATCTGGCGGCCAACCTACCCGGTAGATAACCAGGCACGGCATTCTTTTTGGCCTGTGGCACAAGGTTGGCTAACCAGTCACATGTGGGAACATTATCTTTTTACAGAAGATGATGATTTTCTTAAAAATGAATTGTATCCGGTAATAAAAGGTGCTGCCGAATTTTATGCCGACTGGCTGATTGAAAATAAAGATGGTTATTTATTAACTCCGGTAAGCACAACTCCCGAAAATGCATTTTACACACCCAAAGGCGAAATTGCAACAGTAAGCCAGGGAACTACAATGGATATGGCAATCATAAAAGAAACCTTTGCCCGAACCATTGAAGCATCTGAAAAATTGGGGATTGATAAAAAATTAAGTGATGAACTAAAAGAAAAACAGACAAAATTACTTCCCTACAAAATTGGCAAAAAAGGCCAGTTACAGGAGTGGGAATTTGATTTTGAAGAACCGGAACCCGAACACCGTCATTTAGCACATTTGTATGGTTTTCATCCCGGAGATCAAATCACAAAAGAGAAAACCCCCGACCTTTTTGAAGCAGTCAGAAAAACACTTGAATTGCGTGGCGATGCAGCTACCGGCTGGAGCATGGGTTGGAAAATTAATTTCTGGGCGCGAATGTATGATGGTGACCATGCCCAAAAAATCATTAAAAACTTCTTTAATTATGTCGAAGATGGAAGCAAGCAATACAAGGGTGGCGGGCTTTACCCGAATTTATTCGACGCTCACCCACCCTTCCAGATTGACGGAAATTTTGGCTACACAGCAGGAGTTGCTGAAATGCTTCTTCAAAGTCACGAAAGCAAAATCCGCTTGTTGCCGGCCCTGCCAACGGATTGGTCAGGCGGTAAAATTTCGGGTTTAAAAGCACGCGGAAATATTGAAGTTTCGATGGAATGGGAAAATGGAAAATTAATTCAGGCGACATTAATTTCCGGGAAAAATAAAACAGCATTGGTTGATTACAATGGAAAAACTATCGAAATAGTATTAAAAGAAAATCAACCTTTAATAATCAATTCTGAAAATTTCAAAAAATGAGAAAATCTGTCATCCTGATTTTTTTATCTACACTTGGTTATATTGTTTCTGCACAGGAAAATCAACATATGAAAATGTCAGATTTTATTGGAATTAATTCAAATGTTGCATCCTACGACCAAAAGTACCTGGCCGATTTGGCAAAATGCACGAAATGGATGCGTGAATATCATTCGTGGGGACACTTTGAGGTAGCTGACAACTTTTACAAGTGGGACAATATTACAACCTACCCGCAAGGTTATTCGTGGCCCGACCATAATAAATTCATGGATCAGTGTAAACAGCTTGGAATTAATGTTTTGATTGACGTTTTAAACAAACCCGATTGGGCGGGCAATGCCAGAGGCGCTTATTCAACGGGAGACGGAACAAAAGCCACTGATTATCTCGACAAACTTGAATTTATTGGACAGCTTGTTGCACGATACGGCGCACAAAAAGTCGATAAATCGAAACTAGAAACTGCCGACAAGGTAACCGGATTAAACTATATAAAGTATTTTGAAGACGATAATGAACCCGATTACTGGTGGGAAACACCGCAGTGGCCTGCCGAAAAATATGCAGTCTGGTGTAACGCCGTGCACGATGGATTTGGCGTTGAAACCAGCACTGATTATCCGCTTCTGGGAATAAAATCAGTAGATTCAACAGCTGTGCATGTTTTGGCGGGGCTGGCAAAAAACAACACAACCTACATTCAAAAAATTCTGGCAGCTTCAAACGGCCGCGTTCCATTCGATATAATAAATATACATACTTATTGCACGGATGACAAAGATGGATATTCGCCTGAAAATGAAAATTACGGTTTGGAGAAAAATCTAGGTTCATTTATGGACTGGTGTAAAAAAACACTTCCCGATATTCCAGTGTGGTTAACCGAATTTGGATGGGATACTTACATTAACGGCAATTCGCATTCGTATGTTTATGCGCCGAAGGAACAGCAGGCAAACTATATTCTCCGGTCGTATTTTGTTTCGCTTAAAATGGGATTTGAAAAAGCATTCCTTTTTATGGATAAAGACCCAAACAGCAGCAACACGCTGCAATACAGTTCAAGCGGAATAATTACCGACCAGCCATCCGGCCTCACAAAAAAACCATCGTTTTATTACCTGGCAACTCTGCAAAATATTTTGGGTGACGCGGTTTTTAACCGTGTTGTTTCTTACCGTGAGCCGTTTGGAAACAACGAAGTTTTCTGTTTTGAATTTTTAAATGATGCCCAAGAAAAAGTATTTGCACTCTGGACACGTGAAAAAAATTCAAAAACAGATTCGGGAACGACGCTTAATTACACATTTGATATGGGTTACAAGCCAAAATATGCATATGTTGTGCAACCCGCTGATAAGGATTTGGATGGCGAGAAAACCGACCTCAGTTTAACCGGTTCAACAGTGGATTTGGTATTAACTGAAACACCGCAGTTTTTGGTTGTTTCCGATATAAAAACCGCAATAAACACAAACAGTGAAAATGAATTTGAATTCAGAATTTATCCTAATCCGGCAAAGAACGAGACTCATATAATGATTAATAATCCTAAGTTTCAAAAAATTGCAATTACTGCATTTTCGCCTGAAGGAAAACAAGTTGCTTCGATTACTGACAAATTCATCAATGCAGGAATTCAATACTTTTCGTTTGGAGGAGGTAATAAACCCGGCGTTTATTTCATAACTATATCTGCATCCGCAATAAAAAAAACTACAAAAGTAGTTATTCAATAAATGCTGCAACTTTCTAATTTCAGCAACTACATTTGATATTTAGGTTATTTTAGCCTCAGTTTTTTATTATTTGAAAGAATATTTATACAACAAAAACATGAAATCAATTCTAAGCCTGACAATTTTACTTCTTTTTGTTATCAACTGTAATAGTCAAACAGAAAAATCGACGCTGAACTTAAGTGAGGAAAATCTGGTTTGGTCGGATGAATTTGAAGGGACAGGAATTCCTGACCCCGTTAAGTGGGACAGGCCCGAATACAACCGAAGAATCAACTCCAACGGACCTGATGGCTGGTGGAGTAAAGAAGACTCATATCTTGATGGAAATGGGAACCTTGTAATCCGCGTAAGAAAAATTGCAAACAAAAATACAGATAGTGATGCTTATGATTACAGTGTAGGCGCTATCAGAACCAAAGGAAAATTTGAGGTTGCCTACGGGAAATTTGAGATCCGCTGTAAACTGCCAACGCAAAAAGGCTGGTGGGTCGCGTTTTGGATGATGCAGGGAAATGTTGGTTCGGTTACAAATGCCGGAGTTGATGGCTCTGAAGTTGATATTATGGAAGGATTTGGTTGGACAGATAAAATAAATCAGGCCATTCACTGGGACGGTTATGGAACAGAACATAAAAGTATTGGAACACAAAAAAATCCTTCAGGAATAAGAAATGATTTTCATACATACACTCTTGAATGGTTCCCTGAGATTTATGTTTTTTATATTGACGGAAAAGAAACCTGGCGCACAAAAGGCGGTGGTGTTTGTAATCAAAAAGGTTATCTGAAAGTAACCGGTGAAATTTCCACAGAGGATTGGGCAATTAATCAGTATTGGTCAAATAATCCTGAAAATGCGCAATATCCTGATTCTTTTATTGTTGATTATGTGCGGGTATATGAGTTGCCTGAGATAAAAACAGGTATTGGATCAAACGATTTACCGGATAATAAACTAAAAATTTATCCAAATCCTGTTCAGGACAATCTGAATTTGGAGTGGAGTGAAAATCAAAACGGTCAATCACAAATAATATCAATATTAAACAACGACGGCCAGGTTGTAAAAAATATTTCAGGCATTCCCGGAAACACAAGTATTTGCGTTGAGGATTTAAATTCAGGCTATTATATTTTAAGAGCAGAAAATGATAAATCTGCGGTTTACAGGCGATTTTTAAAACTGTAAATCAAATATGGGTTTTGGGTTTGAAAGCCATTAAAACACAGGTTTCAGGTTTTCCCATTTTACATTCCAGTCTTTCGGAAATCCCGGGTTGTCAATTTTGTTTCCTTCGAAACCGGCGCACATCATGGCAACTGCTGTAAGCAAACCGCCATTTCCGGGCAGGTAAATCCGCAAACGTTCAGTTTGATAATTGTGGCCGTTTTTCAGGTAAGTATTTTTAACTACATCTTTTAAAAGCAAATCAACAGCCTGATCTGGTTTCCCAAGCCGGGTAGCGCACATTGCAGCCATCGGGTAATCCCAGCCCCAGGTCCTGTCCCAGTTCCATATTCTTTCGATATGATCGAAAGTTGCAGCCATTACAGCAGTATCCATTTCAACTGTTTCCGGCAACATTCCGAAAGCACCCAAAACCATGGGGTGATCAGAATAATAATGCTCGTTTTCATAGGAATCGGGCGCACTTTCGGCAGCCAGGTACAATCCTTTTTTTTGTGCAAACGATGGAAGTCCATCGATTACTTTTTGCCAATTTTCGGTTTCAGGCAAATTCATTCTTTCGCGCCACTTTTGTGCAATACTCAAACCCCAGTGCCAGTATGCAATTTCGAAAGGAGGGTTAAACGTCTTCTCTTTTTCAAGGCTCTCCTGTGCGGGAATCAGGGGCGGCCCTAAAATGTACCGATTGTTTTTTTCATCATGGCGAGCAAAGTCAGCCATAAAATCGGCAGTGGCAAAAACCAGCGGAGCATATTTTTCAAGCGTTTCTTTGCCTGGATTTTGCCGGTAAAATAACTCGGCAAAATAAATAATGTGCGGCTGCTGCCAAATCAGGAATTCACCAACTCCGGAAGGAGAGTCATTTCCCAACAAATCAGTCATCTTTGGCCAGCGCACACCTTCGTATCCCTGTTTATCGGCTTTTGTTTTTGCTTTCTGAAATATCTCAAAATAATAATTAAGGCTTTTTTCGAGCAATTCTGTCCTATTCCAATATGCAAAATGAACACCGTGCCACCAATGCATTTCCAAATGTGGTTTCCCGTACCAACTGTTATATGTTAATCCGGTTTCCTGCGGAGGGAAATTTCCGGCGCACTGGATTCTGGTTAAATATTGCGATAGAACAACCCGTCGTTCAAGTTCAAAAGCCCGCGGGTCGGTTGTTCCCGAAAAATCAACTGCACCGCCCGATTGCCAGAATTCTTCCCAACTATTTGCCGAAAGTTGCTTTGTTATATCCGGTTCAGGTAATTCAGCAAAATCATTTTTATTTCTGAACTCAAGCGAACAGGAAAAATTTGGAGAACCAGTTTCGGGTTGAAGAATAAAAATGTGCGGTTCCAGCTCTTTTAACTTTGCTTTTTCTGACCATTTTAGTTCAGCAAAATAAACTGTTGTATCAATTTCGTGTTTGAAAATGGCACTGTTTCCCGTTATTTTAATGATTTCGGATTGATGGAGCGAAACATTTTTCCAGTCGGATGCGTCACCACCCCAATCGCCGGTTGGATATGGAAAGCCTAATTTTAAACTAATCAGACCTTTCGAAACTCTTTGTGAACTGATTTCCACTTCAACCAAATCCTTTTCAGGATGGACGCAGGTTGAAACGCCGATATTTTCATTTTCAACATCAAAAGAACTAACAATCAATCCTTCCCATAAATTCAGATTTTGATTTATATTTTTAATTCCGCCAACTTCCACTTTCGATTTATCGGCATTTAATAATTCAAATCCAAAATTTGCCAGTTGCAAACGGTGCGGGTTCATCCTGAAATAATTTGCAGCATCCTGTTTTCGTCCAGGTTCATTCCACTGAATTGCATACGGAATTTCTCTGCCTTCAACCTCGAAATATTTATACGATTCATTCAAACTATAATTTTCTGTATTTGGAAAACTGTGCCAGCCCCACTCGCTTTGCGTTCCAAGACAAACACCGTTTTTGTATAATTCGGGGAAAGTTTGCAGTCCGGTTGCATCAACTGTAAATGCAAATTTTCCGTTTCCAATGGAAAGTGACGAAAGCGAATCGAATTCGTTGCTTATTACGTTGTGCCTTGTTACAAGTGAAAAACGGTCAATTTTCTCAGGTTTTTTGATCCGGGTTTTACAGGAAAAAACTGACGCCATAAGAAAAATAAGTATTACAGCGTTAAAACCATTTTTAATTCGATTCATCATAAATTATTTTCAATTTTAAAAAATAAGTGCCTGCAGGGTTATATTTTTCACCCTGAATTGTGGTAAATTAATTTGTTTAAAAATAGCAAAATAGATTCGAAGGTAAAATGAATGTTTTCATTCAACTGTATTAGTTAAATTGAACACTTTCGATGTTTTAATTTCCCTGAATAGAATACCAAAATTACCCGCTAATTGAGATTCTCAGCCTCATAAAATAGTTGCCAAACAGCTATTTTTACGTTCAAATTAAAAAATATACAATGAAATTGATATTAGCGACAATCATTCTCGGCCTCGTTTTTAGTTGTTCTCCAAAACCCAAAACAACAGAACCTGAACAAAAACCTGTTTCGTGGGCCGTTCAATTTGCCGATGCAGTTATGACAAGGCACGACAGCCTGATAAATTATAACGAAAATAAACGAAGTTATGGTTACGACTATGCATTTCTGGGTAGCGCTATCGATAAATTGGGTTTAACTGACCCAAAATATTCGGATTATATGAAAGCTTACATCGACTATTTTGTACAGAATGACGGAAGCATTAAAAGCTATAAAATGGGAAATTACAACATTGATAATATTCGCCCCGGAAACAACATGCTCGAATTATTTGAGCGTAGCAAAGATGAAAAATACAAAATAGCTGCCGAGACTTTGGTTAGCCAGATGGAAACTCACCCGCGCACAAATTCAGGAGGCTTTTGGCACAAAAAAATCTATCCATACCAAATGTGGCTCGACGGGCTTTACATGGCTTCTCCGTTTTTGGCGCGATATGCCCGCGATTTTAACCAGCCAAAATGGTTTGATGAAGTTATTTTCCAATTGCAGGAAGTTTATAAAAATACGCTTGACGCAAAAACCGGTCTTGTTTACCATGCCTGGGACGAAAGTCGTGAACAACGCTGGTGCAATCCGGAAACAGGTCAGAGCAAACATTTTTGGAGCCGTGCAACCGGCTGGTATATGATGGCAATGATTGATGTACTTGATTATTTGCCCGAAGATCATCCTGGCCGACAGTCAATTATTGAAATCCTAAACAAACTGAGTGAAGCACTTTTAAAAGTCAGGGATGAAAAAACAGGGTTGTGGTACCAAGTTCTTGACCGCGGCGGCGATGAAGGAAATTATTTGGAAGCATCGGGAACTGCCATGTTTATTTACACCTTTGCAAAAGGGGCTAAAATGGGTTATTTAGATAAAAGATACCTCGAAATTGCCGAAAAAGCATTTGACAGCATGGTTGAAAATATGGTAAAAACCGGCGACGATGGTTTGCCTGTGTTGACTAACACTTGCGGGGCGTGTGGTTTGGGCGGAGATCCATACAGGGACGCCGACTACAATTACTATATTACGGAAAAACAAATTGATAACGACCAAAAAGGAGTTGCCCCATTTATTCTGGCGGCCATTGAATTAAATAAATAAACAAAAAACAATGAAAAAACTGATTCTTCTGATTTCGATTTTCGCCCTTTTAAATACCGGGACTTTCGCGCAAAAAACACAGGCATACCTGGGGTTAAAAGAAGGTGGCGAATGGCTTTGGGTGACAAAAGCAAACGGTAATAAGCAATACGAATACAAGGGCGGAATTTTTAAACCGGTAAAAAAATTGGTTGCTGATGAAAAACATACAGATCATTCTTTTGACATTCAGTTTGAAGGACCGGGTTGGGAATCTGATAAAATCGGTTACCGGATTTACATGGATTGGCGAAATGCAATCGATATTTTTGGTAAGAAAACCGAAGCCTTGGTTTTGCAAAATGTTGGGTTGGACGGATTTGATTCGTACCACGAAATGCAGGACTGGGGCGTGGATATTTTGAAAGTTGGAGATGCACTGGGAATTGGAACCCTTGCATTTTGGGACGGAGAAAAAGCAGTGAGAGTTGAAAAAACAAACAAAATTTCTGCAAATATTGAAAACGGAAAAAATTCATCGAAAGTTTTCATCGACTATACCGGCTGGGAAATCAACAAAACAAAAACCGATGTGCACACAACACTTGAAATTGAAGAAGGAAGTTACCTTACCAAATATTCAGTTGAACTTTCAGCAGTTTTGCCAAACCTTGCAACAGGGATTATAGATTTACCAAATACAGAAACTGCAGTTTTTACTGACATTAAACCCGGCTGGACCTGCTTTGCAACCTTCGGTGTACAATCATTGCAAAACGACAAATTAGGAATGTGTATTTTTTTTAAAACCGACCTGTTACTTTCTCAAACCAAAGATAAATTAAGTCATGTAATTGTTTTAAAACCTGAAAACAAAAAACTTACTTACTATTTTGGTGCAGCGTGGGAACAAGATGCTTCCCGAGTTAAAACCATGGAAGAATTTAAAGACTTACTTAAAACGCAGGCCAAGTATTTAAACTGAGTTATTTATTAAGTTCCTGAAATCGCCCTTTCAAAAAACAAAACCAATTTATTCAGTTTTTTTTTGAAATATTTATTTGTACAGTTGAACTGCGCTGTCGTTGATTTCAATTTTATTGTTTTTCACAAGCAAAATCATTTCAGCTCCGGCCAAAAGAACCGGGCCATAACCGTGTGCAGCGTAAACATTTATCGGACGGTAATAGTAAAAAGCGGGGTCGAATCCCATTCCTGTGCCAACGCAGGTTCCTTCAACCTGCCCTTTATCGTTTACTTTTGTTGAAACTGCATTCCATGCCAGACAAACCATTGGCGCGTAAACTTTTGCATCAACATAACCACGGTTAATCGCTCGTGCAATTGAATAAGTATAAATTGCCGTGGCTGAAGTTTCCAGATACGAATCGTTTCTGTCAATTAGCTGATGCCAGAAACCTTTTCCTGACTGATAATTAGCCAAACCACGAATATGTTTTCTCAGTATTTGCAACACCAGTTCACGGCCTGAATGATTTTCGGGCAGAACTTCAAGCAATTCAACCATTGTCATAACCGCCCAGCCATTTGCACGCGCCCAGTGAAATTGCGGATGTTCGTCCATTTCCTGAACCCAGCCATGCATAAACAAACCTTTTTCTTCGTTAAACATCCGTTGCGAAAAAAGCTTCACCTGTTTTACCGCATCATCAAAATATTTTTGTTCGCCTGAATAAGCTCCCATCTGTGCCAAAGCCGGAACACTCATAAATAAATCATCAAGCCACAAAGTATTGGGTTGCGGGCGGTTTCGCGCCAAAGTTCCATCTTTCAGGCGAAATTCTTTGTTACTGATATAATCAATGTAGTTATTAATAATCGGGTCGAAACCGAAATTATCACCCGATTGCTGAGCTTTGATAATTGCTGCACACATGGCACCGGCATCATCCAGCGCATGTGGATGCAAAACTGAATTTACAGGAGTTTTGATTTCAGGATGATTTTCGCTGAGCCTTTTAAAATGCGGAATAATATCGGCAATAAACTGAATTCTGTCGTTTGTATATTTTGCATATTTTGCATTGCCGGTTGCCTTTGTTGCAAGTGTCATTCCGGCATAAGTTACACCCCACTCGTAACTGATTAAACGGAAATCTCCGGCCAGAAATATCGTATTTTCATCTACTTTTGAATAGTCAGTTACCTCTTTTTCTGAAATTTTATCAACCAATTTCATGGGTGTGGTTTTGTTTAGATAATTATAAACACGGTCGAGAACCACCTCAATATCTTTCACTTCAGGTTTTCCATACGGAACGTCGTATTCAGGTTGCAACAAATGAAGCGGTGTGTTTGAATCGTTTATTTTTTGTGCAAAACCCGAAACTGCACACCAAATGAAAAAAAGCACAGTTAACCCGTAAATTCTACTTTTCTGATTATTCCTTTCCATATCAATCGATTTATTATTTTATTCTTTAACACTTTTTTTTTTGTCTTGATTTTCTAAAAAACAGCTTTTACAGTTAATTTTTCAGACGAAGATATTTAAATCATAGCCAAAAACTAACCTGCAAAACACAAGTACCGTCTGTCTTAATTATCAGCAAGTTTAAAGACTTCGCTGCCGGCAAGCAGGAAACATCCCAAGCCGTAATCTTCAAAATCGGGTTTACTGTCGTACAAAACAGGTTGTCCGTCTGATGGTTGTTTCCCGGTTCCCTGCAAATAACCTAAAAAACCGTTTGGATGAACCGATTCGCTGACCATGACATTCCATCCTTTTGTAAGCGCAGGAAGATATTTTTTCGAGGGTAGAATACCATTGTTTACACCCCACGCCATTCCATAGACGAACAGGGCTGTACCTGTGGTTTCCTTTCCCCCAAAATTGCCTGGATCGTGTAAACTTACATTCCAAAAACCATCTACCCGTTGCAGGGATAATAATGTTTCCATCATTTCTTTGTAAGTCTTCAAATATTCTTTTCTGTGTGGTTCGTTTGCCGGAAGTATATCCAGCACCCTCACAAGCGCGGCTACTACCCAGCCATTTCCCCGCGACCAGTAACAATCTTCGCCATTTGGTTCTTTGTACGGAGGCATGAAATCCTTGTCACGCCACCACAATTTGTCTTTCTTATTGTAAAAACCCTGTTTCACTTTCGAATCCATATACATTTCGTACATGCGTTCTGAATAACG
>DAOPKR010000006.1:31545-34407 GCA_035391305.1 Draconibacterium sp. | reverse complement strand
AACCCTGTTTCACTTTCGAATCCATATACATTTCGTACATGCGTTCTGAATAACGTTTATCACCTGTAATTACTGATAATTTAGCAAAAACCGGCATTGTCATTTGCAGGGCATCTATCCAATTCCAGTCATCAGTTTTTTCTGTTGCCATCATTAAGTCGATTGAGGCTTTAACATTTTTCAGCCGCCCGGATTGCGGATTGATTTCATATAAATCCAAATAAGTCTGGCCGCAGCACTGGTTGTCTGCATTTCGCGTTTCAATTCCATCCCTGAAATTCCAGTTGTGTGCTTCTGCCCAGGAAATGGCATAATCATAAAATTGCCTGTCAGGGTTTATTGAATAAAATGCCATCAAACCTTCGTAGTAAACGGCACGTGTCCATATATTGCTTGGCCGCTCCCTGTTTGTAATGATGCTTTTCCCGGTGTCGGGCCATTTTTGCATAAAGTAGGCGTTGGTTAACTCCATTTTTTTCAAAATCTCATTTTTTAGCGGCAGTTTTTGCGCGACTACAATATTTGCTGTTAGTATAAATATTGCTACGAACAACCGTGCAGTTTTTGACTTCATATCCAATTAATTTTTTATTCGTTTAAATTGATTGAAGCCCAATCGCCAAGAATATTTTCAAGGCTATACTTTTTGGCTTCTTCATCGGACAACTGATGGGACCATTTTACACGTTTCTCGGGATTGACGCCAGGGCCTGTATTTTTATATTCAGCATAAAATGCTGTTGATTCTGCTTCAGTTTTATCCCAGTTGTGCCAACCTTCGGGCAAAATATGGCTTCCAATTTCGCAATTAATAAAAACAGTTTTAGCATAAATTCGCCAGGGCCGCCCCAGATATACTTTTTTGGCACCGCTTTCCGACAATAATTTGCAGTTGATAAACACAAACCCAAAAGGCTTATTTTGTGTTGTGCTTGCCGCTGTTATGTACGAATCACTTTTGCTGATAATTTTGCACGAACTAAAAACTGCTGTTGCCGAACCAAAAATAAAATCGGTAGTCCCTTCAATTGTACAACCTGTAAAAAAGTGCTTGCTTTTTTCTCCATTCGAATAAAGAGTATCCTGATTTCCAACTATATGGCAGTTTCTAAAAACACACCTATCACCTTCAACATGCAATGCCACGGCTTGTCCAACTTGTCCTGAGGAATTTATAATCGTCAGGTTTTCAGCATAAAAATCATCAGCTTCAACCTTAAAAGTGTATGTAAAAAATGTACTGTTTCTGCCGCGCCCGATTTTATCGAAATAATCATTCCAGGTTATTATTGTTTTTTCAGCGTTTTCACCAACCAACGATAACAAATTATTCCACGATGGAATACAGATTTTTTCGTTGTAAATGCCGTTTTTTATAAAAATAGTAATTCTTTTATCAGGGAATGCCTTTGTCGCGTCAACAGCCTCCTGAATTTTTGTAAAATCGCCTGTTCCATCCTGTGCCACAACCATTTTATATTGAATGTCGGTTTGTGCATTTGCCCAGGAAAAAAAGAAAATAAACACAAAAAAAGCTGTAGTCTGTTTCATAAATTGTAAACCAATATTTTCTAAGAAAACTCCCCTTTAATAATATTAGGGCCATTTTATTCCTTCTGCAAACAACCAGGGCAATCTCTATTTGAGTTTCTTTGCAAACGGAAGATCTAGCATTTCTGCTTCTTCCATTGCCAGCCGGGCAACCTCAATTGCTCCCTTTTCACACAAATGTGTATCGTCTTTTCTGCCTTCAGGAAATTTTTCGTTGGGTTCTGTCCATAAATACATTGCTTTCGAAGGCTGGTCGCCGAGATCATTTACCCATTTTTCGGTAATTTTTTGAAGATCAATTAAAGGAACTTTTAGTTTTTGGGCCACTTGCCGGGTTGCTACCGGGTAATCGCCGTGTGTGTCGGCCAGTTTTCCGTTATCGCCAAATTTTCGCCTGACAATGGAAGTGAACAGAATTGGAGTTGCACCTTTTTCACGGGTTTCGTCCACAAATTTTTCAAGGTTTGCCGTATAAGTCCCAAATGGTGTTGTATATCTTGTTGAATCGTAGTCTTTTTGGTCGTTGTGCCCAAACTGGATAAAAACAAAATCACCCGGCTGTAAACTATCAAGTACTGTTTTCCATCTTCCTTCATCAATAAAGCTTTTGCTGCACCTTCCGTTTACAGCATGATTTTTAATTGTTACTGTTTCATCAAAAAGTTGATTTAAAACCTGGCACCAGCCAGTTTCGGGATAAACTTCAGGCGTTTTGTTGGCCATTGTTGAATCGCCAATTGCAAATATTGTAAATGGTTTGTTATTTTGGCAACCTGTTAAAACCATAAAACCAATCGTTACCAGAAACAGTATTTTTTTCATTGCTAATTAAATTTTAAAGCACTTTCGGGAACTTCTTCTCCAATAATGGTTTGCTTTTTATAATCGGTTTTTTCAGAAGAAACGAGAGAAATATTTTCACACCGGTTGCCATTTATTGTAACTGCCCCGGAAGTGTTAATATTACTTTCAATTTCTTCTAAAATTACATTCTTACTGTTCTGAAAATTAAAAGTAGTTGAGCTTTTTACAGATAGTTCAACCTTGCAGATTTTAATTCCGTTGGCATCAACTACAGAAAAACCTTTGTCAGCCTCAATTTTCATATCGCTAAGTTCGATTTTCTCAAGATTCATTTCCGGCAATCCCTGAATAAGTACTGCCTGCATTGCACCTCTTATTTCAATATTTCGAATAGATATGTTCCTGAACTGTGGTGTTTCCTCCGAAACCTTTTCAAATTTGGCAACTTCTTGTTTTTCTGAAGTTTCAATCATTTCCGATTCCGATCTTCCACCATAAAAAAGGTTA
>DAOPKR010000006.1:0-31445 GCA_035391305.1 Draconibacterium sp. | reverse complement strand
TTTTTCTGAAGTTTCAATCATTTCCGATTCCGATCTTCCACCATAAAAAAGGTTAAAAGAAATTGCAAATGTTGGAATATCAGTCATCAGGATATCAGAAATAAAAATGTTTTCAACAATTCCTCCGCGACCGCGGTTACTTTTAAACCGAAGGCCAACATCAGTCCCCATAAATGTACAATCTGAAACATGCACATTACGCACACCACCAGACATTTCGCTGCCCACAGTAACGCCTCCGTGACCGTGATAAACAATATTATTCCTGATAACAAGGTTTTCACAGGCAATACCTCTTGTTCTGCCATCTTTATCTTTGCCCGATTTGATGCAGATTGCGTCGTCGCCCACATCGAAATTTGAATTTTCGATGATTACATTTTTGCATGATTCCACATCAATCCCATCGCCATTTTGCGAATACCAGGGATTGCGTACCGTTAAATTGCGGACAATCAAATCCTCAACTACAAGCGGATGGATGCACCAGGCCGGTGAATTTTGAAAAACGGGGCCATCAAACATCACCCTTTTACTATTCTGAATGCTTACCATTACCGGGCGCAAAAAATCGCGGATTGATTCAAATTCTTCCTTTGTTGTTAAATCAAGCCGAACATTTTGATCGGCATTTTGCATGGCATTTTTAAATTGCCCGGAAGGATACCATTCATCTTTCTTATCGTTGAGAACGCCACCTGATGCAACCAGTTTTTCCCATTGACCTTCATTCAGCTTACTTTTCTTTACAAAACGCCAGGAATCACCTGAACCATCCCAGATTCCATTTCCGGTAAATGCAATATTCTCAAGGTTTTTGCCATAAACAGGTGACTGACAACGCCATGTATTCAATCCTTCAAAGTTTGTTTCAATTACAGGGTACAAATCTTTGTCGGCAGAAAAGATAATTAGTGAGCCCGCTTCTGCATGCATTTGCAAATTACTTTTTAAGATTATCGGGCCGGTTAACCAAATTCCTGCGGGGATGATTACTTTGCCACCACCCATTTTCGACACCGCATCGATAGCACTTGCAAATGCTTCGGTATTTAAAACCTGTCCGCCGCTAACTGCTCCAAAATCTTTGATATTTACTTCGTTGTCAGGAATTGAAGGTCCCTGAACCAGTGCCATTTCAAATTCGATATTTTCATATTTGCCAGATGATTGAGAAATACCGGATTTATTATTTTGTGCACAGCCTGATATGAGAATTACAATAATTATAAAACTAGTCCTGATTAATTTTGTTGTCATATGAATTCTTTAGTGCAAAAAAATTTGCTTATTGAAAATTCAATTAATTTATTGAAAACGACTGTGTTTAGAATAACCCAGAAAAGGCGTAAAAACTCCGGGAATCAAAATAAATATTTGAAATCCCGGAGTGTATTTACCTATAAACTACTATACCTAAACCATGAACAAATAATTCATGAAGTTCATTTACAATAACCAATTAGTAACCGGGGTTTTGCATAGCTGATTTTTCATCAGGAGTTAATGGTTTTCCATCTTTATAGATTCCATCGAGGAAGGTTTGCGGAATCGGTCGCAAAAGGTGATAATCCTGAATATTTGCTCTAGCTTCTTTATTATAAGCTCTTACCCTTGGAATCAAAGTTTTGGTTCGGCTCAGGTCTTCCCAACGCAGCCATTCGCCACAAAGTTCCCTGGTGCGTTCATTCAATACCAGGCACAACATTCGGTCATAATCTCCGGTATATCCTAATTTTGCAATTACTGCTTCATCTTCAGGCGGCAGGTTTGCAGTACTTGAAATCGTTAGCTCGGTAGCAGCTGTTGTTACCGGAATATTGTTTGACTCATAATAAGAATTTTCGTTCATATATGAATTGTCAGCTGCAGGCTGCGTAAATGCAGAAGTTGGATAAGATTCAGCACCATCCATATAGTACGAACGGTCTTCTCCTTCTTTATAAGTGGAACGTTGCCTAACGATATTAATGTAGGTTAAGGCTTCTGAAAATTTATTCTGACGGATTTTTGCCTCGGCAGCCATTAAATATGTCTCGGCCGAACGTGCTAAAATTTCATCACGCATACCTCTGTTGTCGTTAATAGCAGTCCTGTCAGATTCAAAATGTTTTGACAATGAAGGAAACCTTGGGTTTGCTTCTAAACCTACTCCATCCGCAGCATGCGCAACATAAACGTGAGGTATCGTTTTCCCGGTTTTATTGTACAGAATATTTGGGTCGTTGTTATTTACAGTTTTGGCGAAACGTGTATCGCTAGCTGAATTAATTACGTACAGAATACCTAAATCGACACCAGGAGTATATGTAATACCGCCAAAATCACCACCTTTGTTTACCCTGTGTTTTGTTCGGAATACTTTCCAAAACCGCGAATCATTGATATGGTCAAACACTTCGTAAGTGTAATAAGTATTAGCCATTCGGCTATATGGGCGCATTCCGGTAAGATCGCGTTTCATTGTAGCCAGGTCATCATAACGGGCTGTATAAAATATATGACTGTTATTATTTGTTTCAAGCACAGATTCACGGCTAAAGGATGCCGATAAAATTAATTCAGGAAGAAACTCATTGGCACCGTCAGGTTGGGTATAATTCCAAAGATCCTGATAATTTCCTGCGAGCGGATGACGACTTATTACTTCGTCAGACAGTGACACTACCTTTTCCAAATCAGCGCTTTTGGTTGATCCATTCCAGGAATCGTTAATTTCACTGGCACGAGTTAAATAAGCTTTAGCCAGGAAATGGGCGGCTGCATCCTTTGTAATCCTGTTAGGACCTTGTCCTGAATTTTCCAGTAAATTATAAGCCTGGGTAAAATCATCAATTACCTGAGTAAGTACTTCTTCAACGGATGCACGCGTAAACTCAAGTTCAACTGTGGTACTTGGTGTTAATTTCAGTGGAACACCACCATATTGTCGTGCCAGTTTTAGATAAACGAAGGCACGAAGAAAATATCCTTCTCCCAAGGCAGTTTTTTTGATGGCAGCGTTTGTTGATTCAATTTTGTTGGCTGATTCTATTAACTGGTTGGCTAATCCAATGCCAACATATGCATTATCCCATGGTTCCTGCGCTGTGGTCCGAATTGTAGTAATTATGGAATTAAACCTCGAATCATAATTATTCCATTGACTGTTTGTATCGTCGCCACCTACATGAAATTCATCAGTACCGTAATTTGTGGTACCAAATTGATATTCTGAAGCAAAAGGAGAAGCAAAAATTCTATAATATGCGCCAACAACTAATTCCTGGATTCCCTGCTCGGTTTCATAATATGAGAAATCCCTTTCAGTTTCCAATACTTCATTAAGAAATTTCTCCTGATTACAGGATGTAACGCCTGCTAGTAGTACGAAAAGCGTTAATATCAGATGGTGTGTATATTTTTTTATATTCTTTTTCATAAATTTCATTCTTTTTGAATTTTCAATAATTAAAATTGTATGTTAAGACCAGTTACAAATCCTCTGTTCGAGGCATGATATCTTACGTCAAGGTCTATCCAGGGCACATTATTGAAAACAAAACCCGGATTTAATGCCTGAACATAAAGCCTTAATTTAGAGAGCCCTAACTTATTTGCAACTTTATCAGGTAAATTATACCCAAGAGAAATGTTGCGAATCTTTAGGAAAGAACCGCTTTCAAAACCCAGTGATCCATAATACTGATCGCCGAAACCAGCAGAATAAATAGGTTTTTGATAATCTGATTTAGTGTCAGTATCAGTCCAGTAATCTACTTTTCTCTGCTGATATCTTCCAACCAATCCTTCTCCACCGGCATCGTAAGTATATCCCATACGTCCGTATAAAAATACTGATAATTCGAAGTTCCTGTAGTTAAATGTATTTGTCAGACCAATAATATACTTGGGAATCTCACTATCAATAATTACCCGGTCGTTATTGGCATCAATTTTATAATCGCCATTCTGATCTACCGGCCGCACATTACCAGCTTTAAAAGTATGCCCATTTGCGTTGAATTTTGCCATTTCAGCAGCATCTGATTCCTGCCATATTCCAGCGGCTTCATAGTCATAAATTATATTTTGGGAGTAACCAATAAACCATTCATTAAGTAAATCATCTTCTTTCCCATTTGCTAAAGAAACAATTTCGTTATCCTGATATGAAGCATTTAGGGTTGTTGACCATTCAAAATCGCTGTTTTTTACATTAACTGTACTTAAGGTCAAATCAACACCTTTGGATTTGGTTTCTCCGATGTTGGCAAATGTATTTTTAAAACCTGTAACTGTTGGAATTGATTTTTGAAGTAGTAAATCAGATGTATGAGAACTGTAAATATCCAGATTTCCGTTTATTCTAGAGTTAAGCATTGAAAAATCAAGACCAACGTTATATTGCAAGGTCCGTTCCCATCCCAATTCCTGATTTGCCATAGTTTCAACATTTTGCTGACCTGGTGTTGAAGTGCTGCCAAACGGATAGAACAAAGCATCCAATCTTCCTTTGGTTGAATAAGGGTCAATTGCCGCATTACCTGTAACCCCGACACCGAGCCGAAGTTTTAACTGATTCACCCAACTTGCATTATCCATAAATGCTTCCTGATCTAATCTCCATCCCAAAGCAGCACTTGGGAAAAATGACCATTTATTGCCTTCAGCTAATACTGAAGCCCCATCATAACGACCTGATGCAGTAAGCAAATATTTATTATTGAAACTATAATTCAAACGCGCCATATAGGATAATAATGATTGCTTAACAATCCCTGAATTCCAGCTTTTAAGGGAACTAACAGCACCCAGTGCATTCCATTTCTGACTTGCAAAAGGAATATTATCAGCAGTCATTAAACTGGATTCTGTTTCAAATTTCGTTTGACTCTGTAACAAAGTCAATCCCAAATCATGTCTCTCTATTGTTTTATTATAATACAGCAAGTTATCAAGCGTATATGACAAACGTTGTCTTTTCTCTAAAGAAGCATAGGCCGAACCACCTCTGATAACGGATTGGCCATCAAGAAAGATACCATCGCGCCAGTTTTCAATATCAGGGCCAAAATTTGTGCGGAATTTTAATCCTTCAAGCACAGGAATAATCGCTCCAAAATCGAGTTGTCCATAAAAACTACCAAGGGCACGTACAGTAACTCGCTGGTCCTGTGAATATTTATCTTCATCTATAATGGTTTTAACAGCAATGTCTCCTCCCGGATAATCTATCTTGTTACCATCAGCATCATACGGCAATGCATATGTAAAAATGCCATAGGCACTTTGGTACAATCCTGATTGAGCAGACACACCGACGTTACCTGCAGTAGATTGGCCAAATTCCTGAATACTGTACGAACTGTTCAGTTTTGCACCAAATGAGAACCATTTTACAGGTGTAATATCTATACTTACATTCGCATTGTAGCGCTTATAGTCTTGCCCTTTTACAACCCCTGTATTATCAGTATAGCCAAATGAACCGTATGCTTTCATTTTATCTGTTCCACCACTTGCACTCAATGTATTCTGTGTGGTAATTCCTGTACGGGTTACCAAATCCATCCAATTTGTAGTAGTTAATTTTGATGGGTCCCAAGAACCGCTTGCCCAACCTTTAAGTATATTATCCCAGGCTGTGTCGTCACCGGTAAAAATTGCAGCATCATTTGCCTGTGTTGGCTGATCACCTCTGACTGTTGATTCTCCGTTGTTGTATTTTGCCCACCTTCGATATTCAATATATCCGCCTGCATCAAACAAAGGTGAGTATTCATGCATTTTTTCAACAGTTACTGATGAATCAAAATTCAGAATAAGTTTTCCGGCCTTCCCCTGTTTTGTCGTTATGAGAACAACTCCGTTTGCACCGCGTGAACCATAAATAGCTGTGGCCGACGCATCCTTTAAAATATCAATTGACTCAATGTCGTTTGGGTTCAGATTGTCAATTCCACCAAATGTCACTTTGTTGCTCGGTTCGCCATCAGAATCATTAGATCCGCTTACACCGACAGTTCCGGTTGCCAAAGGAATACCATCTACTACATAAAGCGGAGAATTGGATGCAGTTAGCGAACGAACACCACGAACGGTAATACTTCCAACTGTCCCTGGCCGTTCATTCGATGTAATGTCAACTCCGGCTGCCTTACCCTGCATTGCCTCGATCGCATTTTTTACCGGTCGGGAGCTTAGTTCTTCGGCGCTAACACTCACCGTGGCACCGGTAACATCCGACTTCTTTTGTACTCCGTAACCAATGGCAACTACTTCCTGAATCCCAATTGCATCGGATTCCAGCGAAACATTCACCGTTGTTTGGTTGCCAACCGTAATTTCCTGCGTTAGCATTCCAACAAAAGAAAAAATTAATACAGCATCATCCGGAACATTTAATATAGAATAATTCCCGTCTGATTTGGAAACCGTTCCGTTTGTTGTTCCTTTCACAACAATTGTTGCACCTGGTAGTGGTTGTCCTGTATCATCAGTTACTTTTCCGGTAACCTCCTTTTGCGCCATTGCACTGCTGAAAGCAACAATATACGCCATTAACAGTAATAGTAGTTTTTGCATAAATAAAGATTTTAAAAGTTTCAATTAAATTTAGTTATTAAATATCTCTTAAAAATTAAAAAGTCATATGTTCAAAGTAATGTTTCTATCCGCCTGTAATTAATATTTCAATGTTGTTAACTATTGCATTCATACTTTCAATTTCAGTTCTGCACCAGTTGATTGATTGATTTCGCATGAGTCTGATTTGCTGTGGATTTCTTTTAACGCGTTCGGAAAAAAATTTAAAGAATAATTTTCAGCAGAATAATTATAGCTGAAATTAGGACAAGGGCTGAAACAATAATAATGCTGTTTATTTTCCTCAGATCATGCTGGTGTTTACCCATACGTTTTTCAAATAGTTAATAGTTAATTATTTAAAGTTAAATTTATGAGATTTCCAAAAGAACCTGGCTATATAATCTTCCCAAAACACAAGGTGAAATTTCCCGACTGAGGTTTATATTTCCCAAATAGCGGGTTTTTTTTCGACTGAATGAAAAACCAATGGTTTTTATAAGATGAATTCTATCTGATTTCTGTTTGTTTTGATTTTGAAACGAATTCAGATGCACTCATTCCGAATTCACGTTTAAAACATTTTCTGAAATGCGACAAATCTTTAAAGCCAACATCATAAGCTATTTCAGAAACATTCATTTTTTGCTGAATTAGCAGCTGGGCCGCCCTTTTTAAACGGATATGCCGAATAAATTCCTTTACTGTCATATCGGTTAGTGCATTTAGTTTTCGGTACAACTGCATCCGGCTGACACCAACTTTTACCGAAAAAGTCTCAATATCAAGATCACTGTCTGAAATATTGTTTTCAACAACTTCAATTGCCTTTTGCAAAAAACGCTCATCAGGCGATGTTATGACCACATTTTTGGGCTCCAGTATTACCGTTCCCGTAAATTTTTGTTTTAACGACTCACGTATTGAGAGCAAATTCTCAACCTTGGCCTGCAAAACTGTTAAATCGAAGGGTTTGGTAATAAAATCATCAGCACCTGTTGTCAATCCCTTTATTTCATGTTCTCTGGAATGCAATGCGGTGAGTAAAATAACCGGAATATGTGATGTACGCTCATCATTTTTTATGCGCTTGCAAAGTTCATAACCATCAGACACCGGCATTAAAACATCGCTAATAATAATGTCGGGGATTATTTCAAGGGCTATTTGCCAACCTTCTTCCCCATTTTTGGCTTCAGCAATTTTATAATTAGTTTTAAAATGGTTCGAAATAAATTTTCTGACATCTGTGTTGTCTTCAACAACCAACATTATATCTGAATGTAACTGTTCATCTATTTCACTTTCCAACATCCGATCTAAGGAGTTCATTTCCAACCCGTTGTTTTCACCACCAGGCTCAACCTTCACATCATACAACTTTGCAAAATAGGGGATTCGAATAATAAATTTGGTTCCTTTTCCCTGTTTACTTGTCACAAAAATTTCGCCTTTATGCACGCTAACAAGCTCTTTCACCAGGGCCAGACCAATTCCTACACCATGATTACTGTCCTCATTTTCGGTTTGAAAGAATCGCTGAAAAATTTTATTAAGATTTCTTGATGCAATTCCTTTCCCAGTATCTTTTACAATGATTTCAATAAACTGTTTTTCTCTTCCGGTTTCAATAAAATCGTTGTCAACTGAATCGAAAATTAATGAAATATTTACTGAAATTGTTCCACCAGTGGCAGTAAATTTTAGTGCATTCGAGATTAAATTATTAAGTATTTTTTCAATTTTATCGGGATCAAAAGTTGCATTCAAACTCTTTTTTAAGGTGTTGAATTTTAATGTAATCCCCTTTTCAACTGCAAAATCACTGAATGATTCAATAATATTCCGTACAAAACCTACAATATCGGCTTCGGTTAAATTGAGTTTTAAATTACCGGTTTGCAATTTTCTGAAATCAAGAAGCTGGCTAATTAATTTATCAAGATTTTTTGCATTTCGGTGAATAAGCTGTAGATTTTCCTTTGTATCCACTGAGGGATAATCTTTGCCGATTAATTTTTCAAGTGGGCCAAGAATCAAAGTCAGGGGAGTTCTTATTTCGTGTGAAATATTGGTAAAAAACTTCAGTTTCATCATATCTATCTCATGAAGCTTTCGTGCGTTAACTTTCTCCAGTACCAGTTGTTGTTTTATTTTTTCGCGGTTTAAAACAAACCTGACAATAATGTAAATCAAAAATACAATTAGCAGCACCATTAATATTAAAAACCAAATTGTTTTATAAAAAGGAGGTAGAACTGTAATTTTTAACCGTAATTCATTTTTATCGTTTTCAATCCCAGGAACAATTCTTTTTATGCGAAGTGTATAATCGCCCGGATCTAAATTGGTGTAAGTAGCCGACCGGATTTTACTGGGTTCATTCCATGTTCGGTTAAATCCTTCGAGAATATACACATATTCGTTTTTGTCACTGTTCACATAATTCAAGGCAGCAAACTCAAGTGTAAAAACATCCTGGTCGAATTTCAGTTTAAGGTGATCTGTTTCAGAAATACTTTTTTGTAATACTGAATTTCTGTCGTCGCCAACCTGAACTGATTTGTTGAATATTTTTAAATCGGTAAAAACTATGGGCACATCATTGTTTTGAGCAACAACTTCATCAGGATTAAATATATTGAAACCGGAAACCGAACCAAACAGAATGTCGCCGGAGTCAGTTTTCAATGATGCTCCATAACAAAACTGGTTATTGCTTAAACCATCCTTGCTTGTGAAATTCTGGAAAAAAACCTTTTCTGTATCAAATTTTGAAAGACCGTTTGAAGTACTGATCCATAAATTATTTGCATCATCTTCTTCAATGCAAAGTGCCTGGTTATTAGCCAGTCCATCAGACTCACCATAGTACTTTAACGGACCTTCAAACGCGGAATAAACGGCAATACCTTTATCTAATGTTGTAATCCAGATTTTGTTTCTTGAATCTTCGAACATTGATCGGCTTCGCTCGGGGAACCGTTTGGTTTTATTTTCCTTAGGGTTAAATACAATAATTTCATTCAAACTTCCAAACCAAATATTTCCGTTTAAATCGGGTTCAATCCAATTTACCTGAGCATCTCCGCTTATTTGCGGAAAGTGAATAAAAGAATTTGTCTTTTTTGAATATTTGTCAACACCGCGGGAAGTGGCTACCCAAATTTCGCCTTTTCTGTCAAGGCAAATATCCCAAACCCGGTTATCGGAAAGCGTACCCTCCACATCGGGATTATGTTTAAAATGCGATATTTTACCTGTTTGCAGATCAATCACATCAACACCTCCAAGATATGTACCTACCCATAATTTTCCATCACCATCATCCTGAAAAGCTTTTATACAATTTTGTGAAATTGAATTGCTGTTCTTTTCGTCACTAATCATATAACGGTAAGTACCGGTTACCGGGTTATAAATATTGATTCCACCATCCTCTGTACCAATCCAGATGTTTCTATTTTTATCAATCCAGAAAGCATAAATAATACTGCTGTTAAGGTAATGATAATCGCCTGGCAAAGCAGGAAAATTGTGAAATACCTGTTTGCTTTTTGCCAGTAAATTCAACCCACCGCGTGTTCCAATCCATGTTTCTCCCCGTTTATCATTATAAACACAAAGTATTGAATTATTTGACAGGCTTCTTGGCTTTCGGTCATCGTGCCTGTAAAACCCCGTTACGCCGCGGCTTTTCGAGTAAGTATATAACCCTCCGCGTGTCCCAATCCAGTATTCGCCAAACACACCTTTTGAAATAGTCCGCACTGTTTCCGACCGTTTGTTTTCAGGCGTTAAATGAACTGCATTTATTTTTTTCGAAACCGGATCAACAAGAAACAAACCTGAAGAATATGTACCTATCCAAAGCAAACCTTCCTCATCAAGATAAATTTCCCAAATTTCCTTGTTTTGGTTTTCTTCATAAGGGAGTTCAAACTGCTCAATTTCATTATTGACAGGGTTATAAATAAAGACTCCGTTATTGGTGCCAATCCATAATTTGCCGGAATTGTCGAACTGAAGATTTCTTACAAAATTACCATCAAACTCAAGTTCACCCCAGTTGAAATCGGGATGTACAGAGATTAGATTGCCCGATGTATCAATTTTGAATATATTAAAATCGGTACCTATCCAATTATTACCGGCTTGGTCGGTTTCTATTGCATTTACAAAAACTTCCCTTAATCCAAATTCATCATTGTTTTTATACGGATTTGAGAATCGCTCTTTTTCCCGATTGAAAATGTTTAGACCACCATTTTCAGTTCCAACAAGTAAATTCCCGTTTCTGTCTTCCTTAATTACCCTCACAAGATTTCCTTTTAAACTATTCGAATCATTTTGATTTGGTAAAAAATTCACAAAACTGTACCCGTCAAATCTGCTTAAACCCTGGCTCGTTCCAAACCACATCCAGCCTTTACTGTCCTGATAAATGCATTGAATCTGGTTATTCGGAAGTCCATCTTCCTGCGAAAAAATATCGAAAGTAAGTTGAGTTACCGAGAACTGACAATTTACAGGTTCGACAAACCAAACTGTTGAAAGAACCAGTAAAACGAGGCGATGCATTAATTTGTTGACCGAGGTAATGGTTTTCATAGTTTTATTAAATCGAAAACCCCAAATTAATGTTATTTTAATTGAAAATCAAACAAGTAAAAATATATCCTGGTAGTACAAACAAAAAAGGGGAGACTTTTGTCTTCCCCTTGTTTGTGGTACCACCTGGAATTGAACCAGGGACACACGGATTTTCAGTCCGTTGCTCTACCAACTGAGCTATGGTACCCCTTTATTTTGGTGTTGCAAAAGTAAACATTTTTTCAAATTCACAAAAAAATAAATCATTCTTGTGAAAATTCAGCCAAAAAAAATCAATACAGGCAACCTTGCTTGTGGTTAACTTTTCTTTTATACTTTTGCACGCTTATAATTTATTCAATGGTTGGCACTGATTTTCTGACACATACATTAAAAAACGGAATCCGGCTGATTCATCAGCAAACTGATTCACCGGTAGCGCATTTAGGCGTATTAATAAATACCGGTTCGCGCGATGAAGCTGAGGACGAACACGGACTTGCTCATTTTATCGAGCATTCGGTTTTTAAAGGCACAAAAAAACGCAGGGCATACCATGTTTTAAGTCGAATTGAGGATGTTGGCGGCGAGTTAAACGCTTACACAACAAAAGAAGAAACCACTTTGTATTCCACGTTTTTAAACCAGGATTACGAGCGTGCCGCCGAGTTGTTGAGTGATATTTTATTTCAGAGCGTTTATCCCCAAAAGGAAATCAATCGTGAAAAAGAAGTTATTGCGGAAGAGATTAATTCATATAAGGATACGCCTTCGGAATTGATTTTTGACGAATTCGAAGAGCTTGTTTTCGATGGGCACCCAATTGCACGCAACATTTTGGGAACCAGTAAAAATATCAACAAATTCAACCGTGATTCCATTCTTCGTTTTATCGAAAAAAACTACCACACCGACCAAATGATTATAAGCTCTGTTGGAGAAATGAAATTTGACAAGCTAATTAAATTGGCAGAAAAATATTTTGGCAGCGCTGAGACAAAGCTTCGGACAAACGGACGAAAACCATTCGAAAATTACAAACCCGGCAAACGCTTCGAAACAAAAGATACATTTCAAACCCATTGTGTTTTAGGAAACATTGCTTACGACGTGATGCACCCAAAACGTATTGTTATGGTTTTACTAAACAATATTATTGGCGGACCGGCAATGAACTCGCGGCTCAACCTCGCCCTGCGCGAACGCCGGGGCATGGCCTACAACATTGAATCAGGTTATACTGCCTACACCGATACCGGTTTATTTAATGTGTATTTTGGAACTGATAAAGAAAATTTCGACAAAGCATTGACGCTCATAAATAAAGAGTTTAAAATGCTGCGCGACGTAAAACTTGGTGAAGTACAATTGAGCAAGGCAAAAAAACAATTGCTGGGGCAAATTGCCATTTCCACTGAAAGTCATGACGATTTAATGCTTGCTATCGGTAAAAGTTATCTGCTTTATAACCGGGTTGACCCGTTGTCAGAAGTGTTCAGAAAAATTGAAGCAATTACTGCCATTGATTTACTTGAAGTTGCAAATGAAATACTGAGTGAAGACCAGATGAGTTTGCTTGTGTATCGGTGAAAAAGTCAGAAGACGGGAGACGAAAGTTGGAAGACGATTGAAAAAAATATCCAATTTCGAACATCCAATAACCAAAATTAAATTGATTAACCTATAACTTTTAACAGTGAACTTGAAACTTTAAACTCTATCGCATGGGAGATCAAAAATATATCGATAAATACATCCTGGATCACATTGAACCTGAAGATGCAATTTTAAAAGAACTGGATAGAGAAACACATTTGAATGTGGTTGGAGCCAGAATGATTTCGGGACATTTACAGGGACAAGTACTGACAATGCTTTCAAATATGATTCGTCCTCAATTTATTCTTGAAATTGGCACTTTCACAGGGTATTCGGCCATTTGTCTTGCAAAAGGGTTGAAAGAAAACGGGAAACTGATTACCATTGAAATTGATGACGAACTTGAAAGTATCGCCAAAAAATATTTCGAAAAAGCCGGAGTTCAGTATAAAATAGAACAACGTATTGGCGCGGCTCTTGAAATTATTCCAACACTTACCCAAACTTTCGATCTGGTTTTTATCGATGCCCACAAACCTGAATATCCTGCATATTATGATGCCGTTTTCCAAAAAGTTAGAAATGGCGGATTTATTGTTGCCGACAATACTTTGTGGAGCGGAAAAGTTTTGAATAAACCTGCCGAAGATGACTTTCAGACACGTGGAATTATCGAATTCAATTCAATGATAAAAAATGATGAGCGGGTTGAAAAAGTGATTTTACCGTTGCGCGACGGGATGACAATTATTCGTAAAAAATAGAGCTTTAAACAAAATTGTATCAAAAAAATACTGACAGAACATTTCCTGTTTCAAAAGGAAAAGTTCTGTCAGTAATATTTTCTATCCTGTTAAATTGTTGATACAGGTTTAATTCAAATTCTTGTTCACAATGAATTTTGCCTTTTCCCTGGCTTTCGGTTTGAATTTCGATCTCCTCTTTTTGTTATGGCTTTTTTTAGCAGCGCTAAACCTGTCAATGTTTTCATCCAGCTTCACTTCCATTTTGTTTTCTTCCTTGCTGTTTTCTGCAATCGAATTAATTTCAGGTTTAATTCCACGTTTGTTTTGCTGAATAATATCCTTTACCTGCTGAATTGTCAGATTAAAAACTGCACTTCCGCTACCTTCAAGACTGTACCAAACTTCCTTTTTAAGATAATCTGTTTTAAATGGTTTGGCGGTCCCCTTTGCCAGATCAAGATTCAGCAATTCACGGGGAAACTCTTTTTGCGCTTCAATATATGCATCTAATTCGTATAGCAAACAACATTTAAGTTTGCCACAGGCACCCGACATTTTCAGGGCTGCCGGCGAAAGCCCCTGTTTTAGCGCTGCCCCTGATGAAATTGTTTTGAAATTTGTAAGCCAGCTTGAACAGCAAAGTTCCCGTCCGCAAGAACCTATTCCGCCAACAATTCCAGCTTCCTGCCGCGCTCCAATCTGTTTCATTTCAATATTAATCCCAAATTCACGGGCATAAACTTTTATCAACTCTCTGAAATCAACACGCTCATCAGCAAGATAATAGAATATAGCTTTTCGGTTATCTCCCCTGAACTCAACATCGCCGATTTTCATGTTCAAACCCAGTTCATTAACAATTTGCCGGGCCCGTATCATTGTTGGTTTTTCACGGTCGCGTGCCTCCTGCAAAATACTCATATCATTTGCCGTTGCTTTCCGGTAAATAATATTCAGTTTGTAACCTGAAGGATTTTTAACTTTCCTCAAAAATTGTTTCTCGGCAAGATATCCTGTAAGTGTTACTTCACCAATATCATGACCGGGAGAATTGGCTACTACAATTTTATCGCCCCGCTTAATATCTAAATTTTCGCTGTTCGAAAAATATTCCCTTCGTGTTGATTTAAACTTAACTTCTACAATATCTGACTGATCAGAGGTATCAGGCAATTCATTTAACCAGTCATAGCTGTCGATAAAAGTATTGCCTGCCGTATTATTCATGGTGCATCCTGTACAACTCATTTCTTCCCTGCTTTTAAATAATTAACTGCAAATATTCAAATAAAAGATTAAAATGTCGTAAAATAACTTGGTTAATTTTCAAACCCTCACCGCAACCATCAATATATTCGCATCAAAATGACTACGATTTAAATTGGCAACCACTATCAACTTTCCTTTCATTTCCGGTTAAAATCTTTCCCATACTTCATCAAAAAATTATCTTTGCTATTCTATGACAGAGAAAAAGAAATACGCTGAAACTCCCTTGATGAAACAATATTATAACATCAAGGAAAAACATCCTGATGCAGTTTTATTATTCAGAGTAGGCGATTTTTACGAAACTTTTGGCGAAGATGCCATAAAAACAGCGGGAATACTGGGAATTACTTTAACCCGGCGTGCCAACGGCGCTGCAAGTTATGTCGAGTTAGCCGGTTTTCCGCACCACGCGCTTGATACTTATCTCCCCAAATTAGTGCGTGCAGGTCAGCGCGTGGCCATTTGCGAGCAACTTGAAGACCCAAAACTCACAAAGAACATTGTAAAACGTGGTATTACTGAATTAGTAACCCCAGGCGTTTCAATAAACGACAATATCCTCGAAAACCGTGAAAACAACTTTTTGGCTTCCGTTCATTTCGATAAAAAAATAGCAGGAGTCGCATTTCTTGATATTTCAACCGGTGAGTTTTTAACTGCCCAGGGAAAATTTGAATATATCGATAAACTTTTGAGTTCGTTTCAGCCAAAAGAAGTGCTTTTTCAGCGAGGCCGGGACAAAGAATTCAACGAAATTTTTGGCTCGAAATATTACACCTTCAACCTTGAGGATTGGGTTTATACCGATGATGCAGCCACCGACCGTTTGAAACGCCATTTCGAAACCACATCGTTAAAGGGTTTTGGAGTGCAGGGAATGCAACTGGCAATTATTTCGGCAGGTGCAATTTTACATTATCTTGATATAACACAGCACAACAGGCTAAGCCATATTAGCAATTTGAGCCGAATTGAAGAAGATCATTTTGTTTGGCTCGACAGGTTTACAATTCGCAATCTCGAACTTTTTTCACCTATTCAGGAAAACGGCAAATCATTGATCGACGTAATCGACAAAACCATTTCACCAATGGGTTCGCGGTTGCTGAAACGCTGGATGGCTTTGCCATTGAAAGATATCGAACCAATCAACAAACGGCTTGATGTGGTTGAATTGTTCCTGAAAAATCCGGAAATTAAAGAAGTGATCGATGAACAATTGCGCCAAATTGGTGATTTGGAAAGGCTGATTTCGAAGGTTGCGGTAGGCAGGATTAACCCGAGGGAAGTGGTGCAGGTAAAACATGCCTTAAACGCAATCATTCCTATAAAACATGCATGTTCAGCAATTGAAAATGTTGCGCTTAACCGTTTTTCAGAACAATTAAATCCCTGCGATTTAATCCGTGATAAAATTCAGAAAGAAATCATTTCAGATCCGCCAACAGCAATCAATAAAGGACGGGTAATTGCCAAAGGCATTTCGCAGGAACTTGACGATTTGCGTGAAATTGCCTACTCAGGAAAAGATTTTCTGGCAAAAATACAAAAACGCGAAAGTGAAAAATGCGGGATTCCTTCTTTGAAAATCAGTTTCAACAACGTTTTTGGTTATTACATCGAAGTCAGAAATACGCACAAAGACAAAGTACCTGCTGATTGGATTCGTAAACAGACACTTGTAAGCGCCGAACGTTATATAACAGAGGAATTAAAAGAATATGAAACAAAAATATTAGGCGCCGAAGAAAAAATACAATCGCTTGAAACAAAAATTTTTGCCGATTTGGTTTTTGCACTTTCGGAATATATTTCGGCTATCCAGCTCAATTCAAATATTCTGGCTCAAATCGATTGTTTGTTATCGTTTTCGGTTTGCGCCGGTTCGTATGGGTATTTTCGCCCAACAATCAACGATTCGACCACAATCAACATAAAAAACGGGCGGCACCCTGTTATCGAGCACCAACTTCCAATTGGTGAATCATACATTTCAAATGATGTCTTTCTCGACCAGGAAAACCAACAAATCATAATAATAACCGGGCCTAACATGGCTGGTAAATCGGCGCTGCTCAGGCAAACTGCCTTGATTGTGTTGCTTGCACAAATGGGCTCATTTGTACCTGCAGAAATTGCGGAAATTGGGTTTGTAGATAAAATATTTACACGTGTTGGCGCTTCAGATAATATTTCATTGGGCGAATCTACTTTTATGGTTGAAATGAATGAAGCAGCAAGTATCCTGAACAATGTGTCGGACAGAAGTTTGATTTTGTTTGATGAGTTGGGCCGCGGAACTTCAACTTACGACGGAATCTCGATTGCCTGGTCGGTGGTTGAATATTTGCACGAACATCCACGTACAAAGGCAAAAACACTTTTTGCAACACATTATCATGAGTTAAACGAAATGGAAGGTGCATTTCCAAGGGTAAAAAACTTCAATGTATCAATAAAAGAGGTCGGAAATAAAGTTATGTTTTTGCGTAAACTTGTCCGCGGAGGGAGTAACCACAGTTTTGGTATCCACGTTGCAGGAATGGCAGGAATGCCAAAATCCGTCATAAAACGTGCCGAGCAAATACTTGTAAAACTGGAAAGCGGGAGAGAAAAAGGGAGCCTGTCTAAACCATTAGGCGAAATAAGAGATAAACGTGAGGGGATGCAACTGAGCTTTTTCCAACTGGACGATCCGGTTTTGAAACAAATAAGAGATGAAATTACAGACCTGGATATCAACAACCTGACCCCAATAGAAGCATTAAATAAGTTAAACGAAATTAAGAAATTTACAGGGTTGAAATAAAGCGGATATTTTATTTTTAAATTTTGTGAGATAAAAAAATAGCAATATATTTGCACCACTTAAAAAAACAGGTTCATTAATATACGCGGGAATAGCTCAGTTGGTAGAGCACGACCTTGCCAAGGTCGGGGTCGCGAGTTCGAGTCTCGTTTCCCGCTCATAGTTAGAAAAGAGGTTTTATAGCTTCTTTTTGTTGTTCATTAAAATAATCAGGATGCCCGGGTGGTGGAATGGTAGACACGTTGGACTTAAAATCCAATGAACATTATGTTCGTGCGGGTTCAAGTCCCGCCCCGGGTACCATTTGCGGGAATAGCTCAGTTGGTAGAGCACGACCTTGCCAAGGTCGGGGTCGCGAGTTCGAGTCTCGTTTCCCGCTCACACTTTTTAAAGCCTTTCGATTTTTGTCGGGAGGCTTTTTTTTGAAAAAAATTCTGCAAAGAACTCAGAACGCTTAAAATTAATAAAGCCCCTGAACCTTGACCAGAGTATTGTTTTATCTTCATATCTGTTCGGCTAATTCCCAACCAATTAAGTTTTCAGATGAAAACAAAAGAACAAATCTTATTTAAAAATCAAAAACGGATAATATTAATTTGCATTTTTGCCAATATTGCTTTGAAAAGCAACAGTAACATTACAATTTTCGGAAATTCAAATCATTCTGACTAAAAATGTCGTTCGCTAAATCGGTTCAAAATATCCTGTTTTTTCTGTTTGTACAATCAATTTGTTTTGGACAAAAATCCGGGATGGAAAAAATTGATACCAATGATTTAAAACGCCACCTGACTTTTTTATCATCCGATAGTTTACAGGGAAGATCGTTTGGAACACCAGTAAACGGGTTGGATATTGCCGCTGATTATCTGAGAACAAACGCAAAAAAAATTGGGCTTGCAGACGGAGCCGATGACTATTTTCAAGATGTTCCAATTGTTTCATCACAACCCGATCGTAAAAATGTATTTCTTGAAATTACAAATGCCAATGGAAATGTAATTTTTAAAACTGATTCGATAATTGGGTTGCCGCCGGATAGCGATATTGACATTTCGAATGCCGAAATAGTTTTTGCCGGGTTCGGTTTCAACGATGAAAAAACCGGTTACAATGATTTCGAGACCATAGATATTCGCGGAAAAATAGTCATGTTTTGCATTGGTACGCCCGCGTTGTTTCAAATTGATGAAATGCCACACTGGAATAACCAACTGGAAACCGGCAAAGTAAAAAAAGCTTTTAACGCAGGTGCCGTTGGCGTTATTTTAATCAACAGTCCGTTAGACCGGGAGAACAGTATTTATGGCCACATCCGAAACTGGATTAACAGGGTAAATTTTAATCTTGAGTTTCCGGAAAAAACTTTTCATGATAAAAACTCTTTTGTTTTAACAACTTCATATCAGGCAGATTTAATGCTCGGGAAAAGTGGCGAACTCAAAAACCTGCTTTTAAATATTTCGACCAGCAAAAAATCGAATTCATTCAAAATTGAAGGAATAAGAGCAAATATCAAAGCAAAAAGTAAAACTGAACATTTTTCGGGGAAAAATATAATCGGTGTTGTTGAGGGAAGCGACCCTGTTTTAAAAAACGAATGTGTAGTTTTTATGGCACATTATGATCATTTGGGGATTGATGAAAATGGTGATGTCTTTAACGGGGCTGATGACAACGGTTCGGGAACAGTTACTCTTTTGGAAATTGCAGAAGCATTTGCCGGCTTGAAGAAAAAACCAAAACGCAGCATAGTATTTTTGTGGGTTACCGGCGAAGAAGTTGGAATGCTCGGTTCGCAATATTATGCCGAAAACCCTTTATTCCCGGTGGAAAAAACAGTCGCCTGCATTAATATCGACATGGACGGGAGGGTTTTTGAACAGCGGGATACTGTTTGGAACAAATCGCCAAAAGTGGTTAAAGATTTTGACGGGCTTTACACTTTAACCAATGATTTTTGCCCTGAAATAAGGAAAATAAACAGTGCAGTTTGCCAGACACTTGGTTTGATTCCTGATTATTCGTTGCCAACAAATTTCCTGCGCAGCAGCGACCATTTCTCATTTCACAAAAACGGGGTGCCAATTCTGAATTATTCTAACGGCTATCATGCAGATTATCACAAAGCTACAGATGAAGTTTTGCGGATTAATTTCGATAAAATGAAACGTGTTGCCGATCTCAGCTTTTTAGTTGGGTTTGAAATTGCCAATCATAAAAAACTCAAAACTTCCAAAAAGTAAAACTCAAAATCGAATTAAGATGAAATCAAGAATATTATTTACCCTGTATTTTGCGCTTACTGTTACAATTTCGTTTTCTCAGAAAAGGGAGTTAAAATCAATTACAGAAAATGAACTGAAAGCACATTTGGAATTTATTGCCAGCGATTACATGCAGGGGCGTGATTTTGGAACACAAATTCCGGGACTTGAGATTACTGCTGAATACTTAAAATCGCAATGTTTGCAAATGGGATTGAAACCAGGCGGGCTAAATTTTACCCAACCTGTAAAAATGCAATCTATTCAAACTGAAAAGAAGAACACATTTATCGAATTGAAAAACATAAACGGTGAAACAAAATTTAAAAGCAATGAAATCTATGCTTTCCCGGGTTCGTTTAAAAATGATACAATAAATGCAAAAATAGTTTTTGCAGGTTACGGTTATCAAAACAACGAAACCGGATATAACGACTACAAAGGTCTTGAGCTAAAAGATAAAATTGTTTTGATAATGACCCGCAACCCTGAAATAGCAGGCAATAAGAAAGATGACGAAGAAATTACAAAGTTGGAAATGGGAAAACTGGCGCACATTTTTATGTCGGGTGCCAGTGCAATTATGCTGGTTCCCGATCCGTTGAATCCCGATAATAGCTGGTTCGAAATGGTTAAGGATTATGCTTCACAGGGAATGTGGCAAACTGAAGGTTCTATTAAAGAAGAAATGCCTGGAAGCAATATTATCCTGGCAAACACTGAAATAGCTGACGAAATTTTGCGGGAATCAGGAAAAAATTTAAAAGAAATTCAGCAGGAAATAAATACCTCGGGTAAACCAAATTCTTTTGAAATTGAAAAAGTGACTGGCGAAATTCAGGTAACAAAAAAAACCGAAAAAGTTAACGGAGAAAATATAATCGGAATTGTTGAAGGCAGCGACCCGGTTTTGAAAAACGAATGTGTGATTTTAACAGCCCATTACGACCATGTTGGAATAACCGGAAAAGGCGAAATAAATAACGGCGCCGATGACAACGGCTCGGGAACAGTGGCTTTACTTGAAATTGCGGAGGCATTTTCGAAAATGAAAAAGAAACCCCGCCGGAGCATCGTTTTTGCCTGGGTAACTGCTGAAGAAAAAGGATTGGTTGGTTCGGAATATTATACTCAAAATCCGGTTTTCCCGCTCAAAAAAACAGTAGCAAATATTAACCTTGATATGGTTGGCCGCTCGGCTGAAAAAGAACTTGAAAAAGTAGAAAACCCCGAAAAAAGTTTGGCCGGACCAAATGGAATTTACATCATCACCGGCGATAACAGCCAAACGCTCACAGAAATCAGCAACAAAACCTGCAAAAAACTGGGTTTGATTCCCAGCGATGCTTTAACCGATGAATTTATGGAAAGCAGCGATCAGTATAATTTCTATAAAAATGGAATTCCTGTACTGGCAGTTTCAACCGGTTTGCATGAAGACTATCATAAACCCGGCGATGACTTTGATAAGATTGATTACCATAAAATGAAACGGATTTGCAACTACACTTTTCTTGTAGTTAATGAAATTGCAGATCAGAAAAATTAAACCTTAAAAAGTTTGCAGTATTACCCAAAATGTCTTTTACTATTTTGATTCACAGAGATTAATAAAATCCCATCGTTTTTTAATAATTCTGTAGTTAATAAGCCCAAATTTTCAGAAAGGTTTTATACTTAACCTGTATTTTGCTGCATGCGGCGTTACCCGGTATCTTTGCAATTGCCGAATTGCCGTTCCGCCAACCCCCGAAACTTCATAATCAACATTCAGTATTGTGCCTGATGCTTCCTTTAACTGATACGTATAAACTGCACGGTCGAGGTTATCGGTTGTGAATTTATGAAGGCTGAAATTTAACAATTCGCCACCACTGATCATCAACCCTTTACCTTCGGAATTCATCACTCTTAACCAGCGCACATCAGAGCGGTTACCATATTCCTGCGGGAAAATATACGGAACATACATTTCATCAGCATCTGAAAAATAATGCCCCACCTTTGCACCAGTTTTGCGGTCAGGATAATTTTCGAAAGGGCCGCGGCCATACCACTCAACATTACTGAACTGTTTTGGCAACTGAAATTGAAGACCTATTTTTTGCAACATGTCAGGCATCGGACCGTGAGGAATGATTTCCTGTTCAAGTTCTATTGTCCCATCCGCCAGAAAAGTCCATGTTTCATTTCGTTGAAATGCTGAAACACCAACATATCCGGTTAGTTTACTGTTTGCCGCCTGTGTAGTATTTGAAAATGCCTTTATCCTGACCGACAGTTTTGAGTGTGAGTTTTGCAAAATTTCAATTTCATCAACCTGATGGACCAAATCACGCATCCCTAACGTTCTCAACTGGTTGTCGATACTGCGGCCAAAACCGGGTGTAAAATTTCGATCCTGAAATTGCTGCCCGCCCCAGGGATCAATATCATTTGCCAGAGGGGCTCGCCACACATTAAATTTTGGACCGCCTTCAAGATATTCAGTTTCGCGGTATTTTAACGAGCTAAAACTTCCAGTCTTCCTGTTAATTACATATTTGAATATTTCCCCCGAAATTATCAGTTCATTGTCATTTTCTGTACAATAAACTTTGCCTTTCAACCCCGGTTTTTCCATAGGTTTCAAAGGCGTTTGCACAAGCATTTCATCCCATGCGATTTCGTGGCCTTTTTTTGCCCAATTTGTATCTTCTTTTAAAAGAAACGAAACAGTTAACATACATTCGGAATACGGTTCAATAGTTGGCATTCTGAATGGGATAGAATCAACCACCGTTTGTCCAGGTGGCAAATCAATACTGAAATACCCCCGTTGAATTGTGTCTCCATTTACACTTATCTGCCACACTCCCTGCAACTCGTTTAAATTCGTAAACTGATGGCGGTTTGTAAATTTAACTTTCCCGTGTTCAACGTCAACCGGTTCAATTTTTACAGGCTGCCCCGATTTTTTTATCTGGTAAATTTCGGGTTGAACAGTTCTGTCAGGCCAAACAATACCGTAGGTTCTTCCTCCCAGGCCAACTGCATAAAAATCGCCTTCTTTTTCATCTTTTTCAAAATCGAGTGCAAGCACAGCATTTGTTGTATCCTCTTTTAACTCTTTAATTGAAACCGCCTTATCGAAAATTTTCGCGTCATCAATAATCATTTTCGACAGGCGGCCCGAAAATTCTCCCTGATCCTGGGTTTCGGCCTCGCGGCCGATACACAGCGGGAAAGGAGTTAAACTTATATTCCCGTTAAAACTCATTTGTGCAACAGGTTTTTCATCAATAAAAAGCTGAAGTTTATTCCCGTCATAAATACCTGCAATATGGTGCCAGTTTTCGTAAAAATCGCCTCCTACTTTTGTTTTTGCCGAGATACGTTTATCGCCGTACACATAAAATTCAAGCGTCTCCGGGTTTTCCATCACTATTCCAAACTGGTGCCGTCCTTTTGTCAGAAACGAGTTGGGTTGCGGTATTTTCGAAGGTTTCACCCAAAAACCAATTGAAAGCTGTTTCCCGGAAATATCCAGGCTCGGATCGCGGTAAAACTCTACCCAGTCATCATGTCCCGAGAACTCAAGCCCCCTGCCATTTTTTCCCCCGGTAAAAACCGGTCGCCCCATAATCTGTCCATCATTTTTGTTTGGCGACAAATCTCTTACAATCCAGCGCGGTGTGTTAATACCGGGGCTCACCCAGTCCCAGATTGCGCCTCCTGTAAGTCTCGGATATTTCCAGATATATTCCCAGTATTCATCCATTCCACCCAGCCCATTCCCTGTGGCAGCAAGGTATTCGTCCATAAATGAGGCACGCATATCGTTTTCGGGAAGCACTTTTCCTTCAGCCAGATTTTTATAGTCGATCGGATTCCAGTAACGCGGCCCGACAATATCTTCAAAAGGAATATAAAAAGTATTCCCGCCGTACATCCACGCCGGACGGCTTGGGTCGATTGCTTTTCCGGTTTTAATTACTTCGTTAATATTAAAACCACTTCCCGACTCATTACCGGCGCTCCACACAATTACCGATGGATGATTGCGGTCGCGGTACACCAGTTTCCTACTTCGGTCGCGGTACATTTCTGTCCATTTTGGGTCTTCTGATAAATATTCGTTCATGTGCGATTCATCGCCGACCTCATCAAAAATATACATTCCCAATTCGTCGGCCAGATCAATATATTCTGGTGTTGGCGGGTAGTGGCACGTACGTACACAATTAATGTTAAACTGCTTCATCAGAACTAAATCTTTTCGGAGTGTTTCGAGCGGAACCGCCTGCCCATGCTCAGGATCGTGCATGTGGCTGTTTACACCGTTAAGTTTTAAAGGAACGCCGTTTAAAGTGAGGATTTTATTTTTGTATTCTACCTCCCTGAATCCTATTTTCTTTGTGAATGCTTCAAGAGTTGCCCCGTTTTTATCTTTTAAAAGAACGAGGAGTGTAAATAAATTGGGGTGTTCAGCCGACCATTTCGGAGGATCGACTACAAGTGTTGAAATTTTTATCTTTTTAGTTTGAAGTGAGTCAACTTTAAAAACTTCAGATTGAATTCCATCTTTCAGAATTGATACCTTTTCTGAATTTAATACGTCGATTTCCAAAGTACAAATTACCGAATCGGGAATTGTATTTATTACATCAGTTTCAATTGTCAGTGTTGCATCTTTGTAGTCAGCGTCCAGGTTGGTAACCACATAAAAATCATGTACGTAAGTTTTAGGCAGGGCATATAATTTCACATCCCGGTAAATCCCCGAAAGCCGCCACATATCCTGGTTTTCCAAATATGAACCATCGCAAAAACGGATAACTTCAACTGCCAAATCATTCTCCCCCTTTTCAACAAACGGTGTAATATTGAATTCAGCAGGTTCGAAACCGCCCTGGTTGTAACCAACACGCTTACCATTTACCCAAATATACGATGCCGATTTTATCCCTTCGAAACGAAGCATGATTTCTTTGTCCGACCATGTTTTCGGAATTATAAATTTACGTTTGTAACAACCGGTTGGATTAAAATAGTCAGGAATTTTAGGCGGGTCGCTCTCAAAAGTTAGTGCAATATTCCTGAATTTTGGATAGTCATAACCTACCATTTGCCAGTTGGCCGGCACTTTAATTTCATCCCATTCTTTTGTATCGAATTTTGGATTCCAGAAACCTTCAGGAACCAGATCCGGGTTTTCAACCAGTTTGAATTTCCAATTCCCGTTTAACAATTGAAAATTCTCATTTTTATTTACCCTGTTAAGTATTGCTGCATCTTTTGTTGAAAACGGAATATGAAACGCATGAGGCAAATTTTGCCCTTTTTCAAAAACAGCCGGATTTTCCCAATCTGTAGGCAGAAATTCAACTTCAAGCTGAGAAAAAGAATTTATCGAAATCGAAAAAAACAGAATGGTAAAAAATAAGAATCGGCTCATTATTGCTGGCTTTTTGTGAATTGCAAATCTAAAAAGAAATCGGGATTTTATGGCCGGGACAAGGACTTTCCCAAGTCCTTGATTTTTAAAAAACATTGAGTTAGGAGACTCAACATCCCTGAGAGACATTGAGTTGGAAAACTCGATGTCCCCTGAAGAACTTTGAGTTGGAAACTCAAAGTCCCAAGAGTCAGGCCCCCTTGTGAAACTCGCCAAAATAGTTGGTCGGTGTAAATCCTGTGTGCTTTTTAAAAGTGCGGTTAAAGTTTGAAAGGTTGTTAAAACCACTCTCAAAAGAGATTTGTGAAACTGACAATTTACCATCAATTATCAACCTGCAGGCATATCCAATACGCAAATCATTTAAATATTCAGAAAGCGATTTGCCCGACTTTTCTTTAAAAAAACGACAAAACGCAGCAGGATGCAAATTGGCAATTCCCGCCACTTTTTCCAGTTCAATTTTCCGTTGATAATTTGTATTAAGGAACTGCATTACTTTTGTAAGTCTGAAATTTGTGAAGCTCTGTTTTTCATTCTGGTACAACTCACCGGCCAGCAATTTGTAATCAACAGTTTTGGCAAGTTCCTGCAATAGTTCCTGCAATAAAATTATCCTTTCGAAACCGCTGCTTTTTGCAATCTTTATCAGCTTTTTTGATAACTTTTGTACCACTCCGGGGAAAAACCTTATTCCTTGCGAGGCACGTTCAAAAAGCTCCCCGATAGAATGATATTCAGGATAGTTTTCAATTTCCTCCTTCAAAAAATCATGTGGAAACTGGATAACAATATACTTGATTTTCAGGTTACCGCTGCTATTCAGATAAATTTCGTTACTTCGCCAGAAATGGGGCAAATTGCTTCCGATTAAAGCCAAATCGCCAGATTGAAATTCTTCGATACTGTCGGCTACGAACCTTGTTCCACTGCCATCAATAACATATAAAATTTCAAATTCGGGATGAAAGTGCCAGGGAAAAGTAAAATGCGGCATTTCGCGCATCTTAACTTTCACAGGCGAACGACCCGGAAAATCAATATGTTCGTGCATTATTTTCATCAGCCCTTTTTTTGAATTATAAAATCAAAGTCGTCAAAATAAGTCGTCAAATTGTATTTTGAATATTTATTTGTTCCAATTCGGTTTTATTCCAACCCATTTTAATCTGATAAAATTAAAGCAATGATTCGAATAACTTCCACATTTACCAAGCCTTAAATTACTGATTAAAAAACAAACTGCCAGCAAACAAAACTCAACTGTCAATAATAGCAAAAACGTTAATTAAGTACAAGTCATTGCAAATAAAATACTGGATAAATATATATTAGAAAAGTAAATTTGTGAGCAAACTTAAATCGATATCATGACAAACGACCAATGGAACTTAATATTAAATACTGTTCACGGTAAAACACCCGAAAAACCTGTAACCGCCTTTATTATCGACAGTCCCTGGATTCCGGGATGGGCAGGAGTTTCAACTTTACAATTTTATTCTTCTGAAGAAATATGGTTTCAAACCAATAAAAAAGTAATCGAAACTTTTCCTGATATAATTTTTCTTCCGGGTTTCTGGTCGGAGTTTGGAATGTGTACCGAACCTTCGGCATTTGGGGCTAAATTGGTTTGGAACAGCTTCAACCTACCCCACGCCGACAGAATTATGACTGACATTTCGGAGGCTGCCAACCTGAAAATTCCAAATCCAAAAACTGATGGACTTTTGCCATTTGTTATTCAACGCCTGGCAAATTACCAGAAACCCATTAACGAAATGGGGCACGAAATTAAATTTGCCGTTGCACGCGGACCACTGAATATTGCATCCTTTTTAATGGGTACTACAGAATTGCTAACCGGGTTTATGATGGACCCTGAAAACAGTCACAAACTGCTGGAAACAATAACTCAGTTTTCGATTAACTGGATCCAGCATCAAAAAGAAATGTTTCCCAGCATCGAAGGTATTCTGGTTTTAGATGATATTGTTGGTTTTATTGGCGATGACGAATGTAAGGAATATGCAGTGCCATACATTAAAAGAATTTTTGAAGCTTTCGATTCGAAATTGAATTTTTTCCATAACGATGCTCAGGGATTGGTCTCAACACCTTATTTAAAAGAAATGGGTGTTCATCTTTTCAATTTTAGCTTTGAACATTCGATGAAAGAAATACGCGACCTGGCCGGACCGGAAATTGCTTTAATAGGAAACCTGCCCCCACGAGACGTTCTTGCAATGAAATCTCCCGAAATTGTGCGCGAAGAAACCCGGAAAATGATAGAAGAATTTGGGGACAAAAACCGTGTAATCTGGTCGTGCGGCGGCGGAATGCCACCAAACGTAAGCACTGAAAATATTCTGGCGTTTAAGGAAACAATTGATAAGGAAGTTCCAAAATTGCAATGATGCAAACTTTCTATGAAATCAATTCAATCTTAGAGAATGCCACAAAATAAAATGTGAAGTATATTAAGATTACTTAAAAATGAGAGTATTAAAAATTTTGGTTGTTGTCATACTTTTCACACAACAACTTTCCGCACAGGAGTTGGTAAAATTCAAAGTTCAATTTAACGATGAAAGAATCGACTCTCCGGTTTCGGTTTCATTGGATGGCATTAATTACAACACCGACAAAGGAACGCTTGTATTATATGAAAGTACTGCTGCGGGTGAAAAAGTAATTCCAAGCCAGATTGAAACCGGTTATTCAGCCCGGCTTTGGTTTGTGTTGAAAGGTGTTTCAGAAAAAAACTCGGAACGACAATTTATTTTGAAGCTGGAAGAAAATACACCGGTATTATCTTCAAAAGTTTCGCTAAAAAAAGATTACAGGGATATGAGTTTGGTCATGAACGAAAAGCCAATACTGAAATATCGTTATGCAGTTACTTTTCCGCCCGATGGAATTAACCCTATTTTTAAACGGTCAGGATTTATTCATCCGTTATATTCTCCTGAAGGCGAAGTTTTAACCCGGATTCAGGCTCCTGATCATTACCATCATTACGGAATTTGGGGGCCATGGACACACACACATATTGGAGACAGGCAAGTTGATTTCTGGAACCTGGGAGAAGGACAGGGAACAGTAAAATTCGCAGGATTTCTTACTGAAGAAGAAGGGGCAATTTACAGCGGTTTTGAGGCGTTGCAGCAGCATATTGATTTTGGAGGAAAAGGCGAAGACCAGGTTGCCATGAACGAAATTCTCGATGTGCGGGCCTGGAATATTGGTGAAGGAGTTTGGATGGTTGATTATACAACCTCAATTAACAGTCCGCTTGAAAACGGGATTTTGCTTGATGCATACCGTTACGGCGGTGGAATTGGATTCCGGGCTTCTGAAAAATGGAAAAAAGATAATTGCACCGTGTTGACTTCCGATAACAAAACGAGGATTGATGCCGATGGTTCTTTTGCGAAATGGTGCATTGTTGAAGGTGAATCGGAAACAAAGGAAGGCCGCTCGGGAATCCTGTTTATGAGCCACCCTTCAAACCGGATGCATCCTGAACCAATGCGGGTTTGGCCGCTGGATGCAAATGCCGGTCGGGGCGACATGTATTTCGAGTTTGTCCCGATTCGCCATGAAGAATGGAAACTTAAAGCAAAACAGAATCACACATTGAAATACAGAATGATTATTTTCGACGGAAAGATGGATGCCAAAACAGCCGGAATGTACTGGAATAGTTTTGCAGCAAATCCACAGGTTGAAATGTTAAAATGAAAATTAATGCCACAGATTCACAGGTGATTATATTCTCTAAATCTGTGAATCTGTGGCGATAAATAAGTGGCAAAAAAGAGTACTAACAATTTCAAAATTAATACAGGTAAAATGAAAAAGATTACAATAAGTTTATTGGCATTTCTTTTTGCGTTGGCAGTAAATGCCCAGCTAAAAGAATTTCCCTGTACCCCGGAATGGGTACAAAAGATTGAAAAAATAGCACCGGAAAAACCCTCAGCACAACCCAAAAAGGAAAGAAAAATATTAATATTCGACAAATTCACCGGATTTAATCACTGGGTAATACCGCATGCAACTGCTGTTATTCGCGTAGTAGGTGAAAAAAGCGGCGCTTACAAAGTTGATGTCGTCAGCGACTTATCGTTTTTTGAAACCAAAACACTAAAAAAATATGATGCCGTTGTTCTAAACAACAATTGCTCGGTTGGCCCACGCCGAAACCAAATATTAGATATGCTTGATGAAGATAAAAGCCTGACCGAGAAACAAAAAATAAAAATGGCTGCCGAATTCGAAAATAACCTAATCGATTATGTGAAAAAAGGCGGGGGATTGATGATTGTTCACGGGGCAATTGTAATGCAAAATAATTCGCTGTCATTTAGCACAATGGTTGGCGGCAGTTTCGATTACCACCCTCCACAGCAGGAAATCACACTTGAACTGGCAGAACCGGGGCATCCGCTGCTTGAAGCTTTCGAAGGAAAGCCATTTGTTCATGTTGACGAACCTTATTTGTTTAACAATGCCTATATACAAAAAAACTTTAGGCCACTACTTTACATGGATACCGATAAATTGACAAATAAGCCAAAACCAATCGATGAAAAAATTAAATATGTATCCTGGATAAAACAGTTTGGCAAAGGACGTGTTTTTTATGTATCGCCTTCGCACAATGCCCAGAGTTACGAAGATGCACGATTATTAAAATACTATCTTAACGGAGCCCAGTATGTCCTGGGTGATCTGAAGTGTGATGATTCACCTCTAAAAAATAAATAATCAATAAAAACTAAAACAAAATACAACATGAAACGAAGAACTTTTTTAAGAAATTCAGCAGCTGCAACCGCAGGTGCAATTGTTATCCCAACCATTGTTCCCTCGTCAGTTTTTGGTGCAAGCGCACCCAGTAATAAAATTAATATCGGGCAAATTGGTTGTGGCCGGATTGCACGCACTCACGACATGTATGAATTGCTGAAATACGATCAGGCGAGATATATTGCCGTTTGTGATTTGGATAAAAACCGGCTTGAAGACGGGAAAAAACTTGTGGAAGATACCTACAATAAAAAAACTGGCAGCACAAATGCCGTTGACGTAAAAATGTATGGCGACTACAGGGAATTGCTTTTAAATAAAGACATTGATGCAGTGGCAATAAGTACGCCCGACCACTGGCATTCGCAACCGGCAATAGAAGCTGCACTTGCAGGAAAAGACATTTACCTTCAGAAACCAACTTCGTTAACTGTTACCGAAGGACGTTTATTAAGCGATATAGTACACAAAACCGGCTCAATTCTGCAGGTTGGAACGCAACAGCGTTCGTCAACCCAATTCAGAAGGGCTGCAGAACTGGTTCGAAACGGAAGAATTGGGAAACTGCATACTGTAAAAATAGGTTTGCCGGGCGACCCATCAGGCCCACTTTTTGAAAAAATGCCGGTTCCGGCTGCACTAAACTTTGATATGTGGCTGGGTTCAACACCTGAAATAGAATATACTGAACAACTGGTTCACCCGCAAAAAGGTTACGACCGCCCGGGTTGGTTGCGCCACGAAAATTACGGCGCCGGGATGATTACCGGCTGGGGGCAGCACCATTACGATTCGGCTGCATGGGGCATGGACACTGAATTTACAGGTCCAATCTCTGTTGAATCAGTTGCCGAGTTCCCGAAATCAGGAAGCTGGAATGTTCACGGCGATTTTATGGTAAAACAGGAATATGCAAACGGAATAACAGTTTATACAAGCGGTGGTTTCCCCAACGGAATCCGTTATGAAGGAACCGACGGCTGGATTTTTGTCACCCGCGGTGCTTACCGTGCAACACCAACCGATCCGATTCCCGCCGGTTCAACAAAAGCACTTGATGCAAGCAGCGAGGATATTTTGAAATCGGTTATCGGCGAAAATGAAATTCATTTGTATGTGAGCGAAGAACAACATGGCAACTGGCTCGATTGCATCAAGTCACGCAAAGCGCCAATTTCTCCTGTCGAAATTGGTCATCGCGCATGTTCTGTGTGTTTAATCAGTCACATTGCGATGCATATTCCGGGTGTTTTAAAATGGAATCCAAATACCGAAAGGTTTATTGATAACGATTTGGCCAACTCCATGCTGAGCCGTCCGCAGCGCTATCCGTACGGGAC
>DAOPKR010000005.1:77755-86848 GCA_035391305.1 Draconibacterium sp. | reverse complement strand
GATGACACCCGCGGCGGACGTGCAATTTCAGAAATCGAAAAAATACAGGGGTTCAGGCCAATATCAGTAAGAGACATGCAAAAAGTGTTCGACGACAAAGAAGTTGACGGGGTTTTTATTGCCACTCCCGAACATTGGCACGCCCTGGCAACTATTAGGGCTTGCCAGGCTGGTAAAGACGTTTACGTTGAAAAAACAGTTTCACATTCTGTATTCGAAGGCCAGCAAATGATAAAAGCAGCAATGAAATACGAACGAATTGTGCAATGCGGAATGCAAAACCGAAGTGCTGATTATGCACTTACTGCCAGGGATTATATAAAAAGTGGCGAGCTTGGCGAAATTGTTGCCGTCCATGTTAAAGAGCTGGTTGAAGGACCTGTCCCTTTTAATGAAAAAGAAAATTCGGCCACTCCCGATACCATCGACTGGGATTTGTGGCTTGGGCCTGCAAAAAAGGTTCCTTACAATTTATCGCGAAACAAATCGTGGATATATTACTGGGACTATTCAGGCGGGCCGGTAACTTCAGGTGGTTCCATTCATCAGCTTGACCTTGCCCGGCTGGTACTGGACAATCCGGACTTCCCCAAATCTGTTTATTGTGCAGGAGGAAGATATTTTTTTAATGACAATCGGGAAATACCAGATTACCAAATGACAACTTTCGACTATGGTAATTTTGTATTAACGCTTGAAACAGGGGAATTCACACCATATATGAAAAAATCGGGTCCTGAGGTTCGTTTCGGAAATATTTACCCCAAATGGATGCAAAACTCAACCCGCATTGAAATTCTGGGAACAAAAAAAATGATGTATGTAGGTCGAATGGGAGGCGGCTGGCAGGCTTTCGACATGGATGAAAAAATTGTAGCGCAAGACAAAGGAATCTTTCCGCTTAAAGCCCACATACTGAATTTCATCGATTGTATCCGCACAAGAAAACAACCCAACGGGAACATCGTTGAAGGTCATCACAGTTCGGTAATGATACATCTTGCCAACCTTTCGTATCGCGCAGGAAACAAACAACTGTTATTTTCTCCTGAATATGAAACTATTCTGAATGACGAAAAAGCTGCGGCAATGGACCAGCTTCAATACAGAAAAGGTTACGAAATTAATAAGGAAGTTTAAATTGTATTGATATGTTTTTAAAATCCAAGTATAAAAAACTGCTGACAGTCCTGTCTTTAGTTATAGCAGTAATCGGTGGCTTTGTATTTTTTGCCGTCGCGAGAACCTGGAACAAAACTGATATTGAATTCGATATTCATATCAATGAAAAACTAATTAAAGAATCTACGTTTGGCGAATCGCCTACATTTGCTGTGTGGCTTGAAGATCCTGAATCGAAATTAACGCAAACAGTTTTTGTAACCAGCCGGGCCGGGAAAGGCGACTGGGAAGGAAAAGCTGCTGTTCCGGTTGCACTACCGAAATGGTTTCAGGTGAATGAAATTGAGAAATCAGCAGAAAAAAAACTGGGAAACGAAATTCCCCGGGAGATTACTATTTCCGGCGCAACCCCAAAACCGGGATATTTCAGTACACGGGTTAGGGTAAATCCCGGAAGCAAATGGATTTGCTGGATTGAAGTAAACCTTGCCGGCGATTTCAACGAAACTTATAAAGAATACGACATTGTGAATAAAACTTCTGATGATTACAAAACCGGACAGCCCGCTTTATTATACCGTGCAAATATAGAAGCGATACTAAACAATAAAGTAAAACCCGAAATTATGGGTATGTGTTTTATTGATTCAAATCAAAACGTTTTGGTTCAACCTTTGGCAGGAATTACCACTGCCACAGATATTTTTGATCAGATGATTATAAAAGTCGTTAACCCAAAACCAAAGATTATGGAATGGTAAAGCGTAAAATAAATTTTAAAATACTGACTAAAACAGGAACGAGACAGGGATAAAGATTATCTCCGTTTTCTTTTACAGGTTTCAAAAAGAAATTAAATCCCGGTTAATTCATGCTGTTTTCTTTAAAGAATGTGATGTAATTTTTTAATTTCTCCAGATAGCCTTCCATATCCAGCATTTGTTCGTCGTAAATTAAAAAACTCATGTCGGGTTGGCGATTAGCAAAATGGCGCGCACGATCCTGCTGCCAGAAATATGGTTTTTCTTTTGATGAATATCCTTTTGGCAACCTCGATTTTTCATAGGTAGCAACTAAATTATTAAATACAGTTTCCCTGTTCTGAAGTCTGTTTTCGACAATTTTTTGCGCTTTTAATAAATAGTCAAGCGAAACATTGTAATCGGTAAATCGGTTTGCATGCGCATCTTTTATTGTGTATTCCAAATCCGACAGGTCGATATAAGTCTGACAGGTGTGTTTAACAAGTTCAGCAGAAGTCCGGAATAGTTCAAAATCATATTCATTTTTAATACCCGCGCTTATGTTTTTATCAATAATCTCAAGAGCTTTATTCATTTTAGCGAGAATATCTTGCGATTCTTCTACTTTTTCTTTGTATTCCGTATTCCAGAAAGGGTCAAATTCAAGTGCGTCACCCCTTGGTAAATCCGGCAACCTTGTTTTTCCAATCTCACCATAATGCCAAACATTTCTTTCCATAGTTCCGGCATAATAATATGCACCTTCATTTAACAATTCGAAAAGCTCATTCATTTGAGTGGAATTTTGCCCATAATATGTTTGAAAAAACGATTCCCTGGTCTCGCCGATTGAAGGATTACTGCCATTCCACGCACAGGCTGCCGCATTCACAAAGTGCAGCATCCACATTTGATTGTGAAGGTCATCGTCATCCCATGAAGTGCAGATCATTCCATCGAAAGTTGCAGATTTGGCAGCAGAAATCATAAATTGATACGACTTCTCGAGACTGCCGGGTCTTTTATCGCCATTTTCTCCTTTTTCGAAGTTATAAGGTACCATTAACGGAACTACACCCGGGTTCGGGTCGTAGGCAAAAACTTCAAAACCCAGTTTTCCTGCCTGTTTGGCAAAAGATTTATCGGGCGTTTCATAGTCATAACTTTCAGTAAAAACCAACTTTTTTTCAGGAACAATTCCTATTGCCGGTGATTCTCCAACTGTCCATCCCATCGGCGTTTCCCATGCCATTGTTTTGCGTGATTTTGTTTCAAGATATTTTGCTGCTTTGTTGACAAACAAAAGGTACAAACCACTTTTGCCAATTTCTTTTGTTTTTGCCTGACAATTTTCGCAAACTCCCAGTTCGTAAGTTTCATCCGATCCAATATGAATATATTCTGATCCGGGAGTTGCTTCAAGCGCATCTTTCCACAGATCAAAAAGCAGGTCGTAACTTCGTTCCTTTAGCGGGCAAAATTCCCAGTTCGATGCTTCAACTTCGCGTAAAGACTTGTATTGCGGCCATTTCAATATAAAACTAACATGACCCAAACCCTGAACGAGTGGTACAATCTGAATGTGGTATTGTTTTGCATACTTTGTGAAATCCTGCATTTCTTTCATGGTAAATGCTCCGGGAGCGCCAATTTCAGGGTGACTCGGATAAGCAAATTTGTCTTCCCATTCCCAAACAAGCATATTTACCTTGTATCTTGAAAGATCTTTAATAAAAGATTTAACATATTCTGCATTGTCCTGATGGTGTTTTGTGTCATAGTGTATTGCACGCTCAGGAATATCAGGCCAATCGGTTATGGTAAGACCGGGAACTTTAAATCCATTTATATCTTTTTTAATAAGCTGGAGTAAGGTTTGAGTTCCAAAAAACAAACCATCTTCACCGTTCGCTTTCACAATTACTTCATTTTCACATGAAATGAGCTGATATCCCTGATTGTTAACTGATTTTATTTTTTGTTTACGGGTAAGTACAATTGCCGGAAGGTTTTCTTTTTTACCAATTTTGGCATCAATATTCCAGTCATTCTTAAGGTCTTTTATCAACTCTTCAGCTGTAAATTTATCTGAAGAAGTAGGATTTCTGTCCAAAACAATGGTTAACCCATTTTTAAATTCGAAACCGTGACCACCTATTTTAACTTCTTTTGGATAAGGAATCACATACAAACCTATTGAAGATAAATCGCTTGCGCATAATAACCCTGAAAATAATTGGGTGCCAATAACCAATAGATTTACACAAAGCGTTAAAATGCTGAATCTTACTTTTAATATCATTGTTGAATAAATTTGATTGACCGTAAAATGGCTGTTATTTTTTAATCTTGTTTCGTGTTCCATAATTAACTTCCTGTACAGCCTTTAACTGACGCTCACGATCTCCAGTCGTCAAATGAATATGTCTGTATTTTTCAAGAACCGGAGGATTTGGATTTGTCAGCATCTGATAGGTCTCAGGCCTGCGTGATTTAAGGTGCATTGCTTTTGTATTTTTTGTTCCGTTAATGGGCTCCCACCATTTACTTTCATTGGCAGGTTCTTTCGAAAAATCAATTTCTGCAATAATTACCGCATCCTTTTTTCCTATTGCCTCGGCAACCACATTCCCGTTAAAGTCAATAATTCCGTTTCCGTCATCTCCCAGTACAACAGGAGCAATATAAACCCCGTTATCTCTCGCCCTTGTTACAAACATAGGAGCGGTTTCCAGACTTTCTCCTGGTTTATTATCGGGTGCCATTGTTGGATTGAAAATAATGTCTGCCCCATTTAAAGCATAAATGGTTGATATTTCGGGATATGAAATTTCCCAACAGGTAGCAACCGCAAAATTTCCAAAATCTGCTTTATATACTTCGTACTTGTCACCTAAAGAAACCAGCCAGGTTTCCATAATTGGCAAAACTGTTTTACGGTGTTTACCAATAATTTTTCCCTGCCGGTCGAAAATTACTGCCGTATTATATATTGTATCGCCTGCTGCCTCGTAAATAGGAGCAATAATGTACATTTTATATTTATTTGCTATTTCGGCAATCTGATCGGTTAAAGGACAAGGAATTGGTACGGCCAGCGAGTTGAAAAGAATTTTACCCGTTTCCGGATCATTTTCATTAATATACAAGCCGTAAGCGCCAATATGTTGCATATCTTCAGGCCCGCAAACCAAATCGGCGCCTTTCTGTCCTGCTTCTTCAAATAAACCAAGTAATTTATTTAGGTGAGCTACCATTTGTGGTTTTACCATCGAAAAATCATAACTATCCATAAACGGATCCTGAATCGGTGATTCTGATGCCTGGATAACAGCAATTTTGGCTGTTTTGTTATCTTGCCCGCTATGTTGAAATGACACAAAAAAGAAAACCAGAAATACGCCTGAAAAAGAAATCAAAACTTTCATGCTATTCTATATTTAATAAATTAAGTAACTTTACGTAAGACTATTCATTATTATGATATTTCATTAAGTTATCTTAAAACTCATTTACCGGTAAATATAAATAAAAGATAACGAATCACAAAATAATATACTTTTATCACCATTGTAAATAAAATTATTCAGCCATCAGATAAACAGCGATCAGCGCAATTACAATTCCGGCAATAATTACAGGATTGGGAATAACTGCATACATTAATAACGACAAAACAACTGTTATGATTGGAGCAACAGCATTGGTAAGCGGCGCAACAATTATCACCTTTCCATATCTTATAGCATAAACCAATGTCAGCGCACCAACTGAATTTAAAACAGAGACAAGCGCAGCCAGATACGGACCTTTAAAACCATAGTTGATTTCCAATGTAAAATCAGTCATGAAATATGCAATTGGAATTAACATAACTCCTGAAATTGCCATATAAAAGAAAGTATTTTCTGCTTTCATATGGTCATTTGCCTTTTTCATAATAAAAGCCTGAATTCCCCAGGCCAATAACACACCAATTGCTAAAATGAGCCACAAATATCCGCTAACCATATTATTATCAGGTTTTTGAATCGACATCATCACAATAGCCAAAAGCGCAAAAACAATTCCTATCCAATGCTTTTTCGTAGTCCTTTCTTTCAGGAAAACAACAGATAACAAAACAGTTACGGCGGGCGACAAAGAAATTACAGGAAAGACAAAATATGCAGGACCGCTTGCAAGCGCCTGAAATAATATTATTTGACCGCCGGCTCCGGTTAACCCAATAGCCAAACCATAAAATATTGATTTATAATCATATTCAAGCCTCCAGCCAATAAATGCCAACGCAGCTACAGCACAGGGAATCATGGTGAGCGCCCAAACAATATAAACCAAAGTTGGAGGAAAACCTGCCCGGCCCGGCAATTCGATCATCGCACCCCAAACACCCCAGAAAACAGTAGTTGTCAGTGCATAAAACAACCAGGATTTTTTATTCATAAATTCAATTTTAAGCGTTCATAAAGACCCTGGATAAAAAAAACAAAAAACAAAACTGACACAAATTAAATGGATTACTACAAGACAAAACCCAAAGATCGTTATATTTATCCATCGCAAATATAATTAACGAAAGATATAATAGCGATAATTTATCAATTTTCTTTCATTAAATTACTTTATATTTGAATTATTATTTCATTAACTTATTTTGATACAACATTTGACTTAATTGCATAAAAAAATGACAACAAAAATGAACCGCTTAATTTACATTCCGTTTATTGCGTTTTGCTTAATAATGTTTTCGTGCAGCTTGCGACCTAAAAAAGAAACAAAACCAGCCGAAACTGAAAATTTCCCCCGGGAACTTGTGGACTTTGTTCCATACGAAAATAATCCAATATTTGGTGGTACAAATACGGAAACATGGGATAAGCATATTCGTGAACGTGGTTACATTCTTGTTGATGACAGCTTATATAAAATGTGGTATTCAGGGTATTTGGGTAGCGACAATAATCCAAAATATTTGGGATATGCAACATCCACAGATGGAATCAGATGGAACAGATATTCCGAAAATCCTGTCTTTTCAGAAAAATGGACAGAGGATGTGTGTGTGGTTAAAGATGACGATACGTATTATATGTATGCCGAAGGGGAAAATGATATAGCCCATCTCTTAATCTCAAAAGACGGTATCAGTTGGCAGGAAAAAGGCAACCTGGTTATTCTCGATACAAATGGCGACACAATTTCAGGGCCTTACGGCACACCTGCGTTATTAATTGATAATGGCAAATGGTACTTGTTCTATGAAAGAAATGATGAAGCTATCTGGATTGCGACATGTGCTGCCGACCCAAGAATCTGGACTAATGTAAAAGACGAAGCAGTTCTGAAACCAGGGCCTGAAACTTACGATGCAGGAGCAGTTGCAACGAATCAGGTAATTAATTATAAAGATAAATACTACATGTATTATCATGGTTCTTCAAATCCGGACTGGGATAAACCAAATTCAGAAGCAACATGGTCTTCAAATGTTGCTGTGTCAACTGATTTGATAAATTGGGTAAAATATTCAGGGAATCCGATTGTTGAGGGAGATCATTCAAGCCCGATAATTGTACCCGACGGAGATAAATTCCGGCTATATACCATGCATGACCAGATTTGGCTTTATCTTCCGAAGTAAAAACCTTTTTTGAGTTGAGATAATTCTTCAAACTGAACCTGTAAAAAAACTGAATAGAAAAACATCACTACAGAAAATGAAACGAATATACATTTTAATGGGAATAAGCATTGTGATCCTGCTTTTTTACGGGTATGGTGCTCATTGTCAGCAATCCGATTGCAAAGTATTAATTCCGGCACTTTCCGGCAGCTATTCGGGCAAATGCAAGAAAGGCCTTGCAAACGGAAAAGGCATTGCCCAGGGAATTGACAAATATGAAGGACAGTTTTCGCGGGGTCTCCCTCAGGGAAATGGAATTTACACATGGTCAGATGGATCAACTTACAACGGCGAATGGCTTGAAGGAAAACGCAATGGCAGTGGAAAAATGATTTACCATCGTTCAGATCACGATTCAATTGTATCAGGATTCTGGAAAAATGATAAATATGTTGGTTCGGAATTAATTGCTCCTTATACAATAAACAGAAACGTTGGAGTGGTGAGGTATAATATCAGAAAATTGAATGACACAACTAACAATGTGAGTTTTAAATTCTTAATTGGTGGCAGAGTAAATTCTGATATCGAAAGCTTATCAATCACGTCGAATACAGGAGATCAATATAATTCAGGATTTACCCTTGGGATTCAAAGCTTTATGATTCCTCTTGATGTAAAAATCACATATCGCACATGGAATACAATGCACACCTCTCAGTCGAATGTAAGTTTTGAATTTACCATAAATGAGCCGGGAAGATGGGAAGTAACTCTCAACAACTAAAAAACAATGAATAAAAAAGAACGAACCATTACCGCAATTAATCAAATTCAACCCAATATAAAGGTTGAAAATATCAAGGTACTTCGTCAAAATGTTATAACTACAGGTTAAATATCAACCATTTACAAACCAGTTCTCATGATATTATTAAACAGTGCAGTTGGAAATTTTATAAAAACCGATGGTAAAAAATACTCATATTTTGCCGGCAATGACTATCTGGGGCTTGCCAATCATCCTGAAGTAAAAAAGGCTGCAATAAAAGCTATAAAATTGTATGGTGTAAATTTTGCAGCTTCACGCCGCACAACAGGCACGTCAAATATTCATATTGAACTTGAGCAGCAACTTGCATCTTTTAAGAATAAACAGAATGCTGTTGTTTTTGCTTCAGGATATTTGGGAAACAGCATTTTGCTTGATATTTTACAGCCAGTGTATTCGGCAGTTTATGTTGACCAACAGGCACATTCAAGCATTATAAACAGTATTCCCGGAAATATCAAAACTGTTTATTATTACAACCATTGCGATCCAAATCATCTGGAAACATTACTTGAGCAGAATAAAGAAACCAATCCACTGGTTATTACAGATGGTATTTTTGCCCTAACCGGTGAGATTGCACCTTTGGATAAAATTTATGCTTTGGTGAAAAAGTTTTCGGGAATGTTGGTTGTTGACGATGCTCATTCAACAGGAATTCTTGGAAAAACTGGCAAAGGAACACCTGAGTATTTTAATCTTCCGAATGACGAAAATATATACCAAACTGAAACAATGAGCAAAGCACTTGGCAGCTATGGCGGTTT